>CAMVAG010000099.1 GCA_947165405.1 uncultured Selenomonadales bacterium | reverse complement strand
AGAAACGGAGGTAAAAATTTTGGACGATAAAAAAATTCACAAGGTCGAAGATTTCGGCGACGCTCCCGACTTTGAACCGCACGATGATGAAATTCCTGCCGTGATTCCCAAAGACGACGATGAAGATGACGACGAGGATATAGAAGTTCACTTCGACGAGGCGTCCGCGCAGGTCGAGGCAGTCGAAGGCGATTACAGCGCAGACCAAATTCAAATTCTTGAAGGGCTTGAGGCAGTTCGCCTTCGCCCCGGCATGTATATCGGTTCGACTTCCGAACGCGGCTTGCATCATTTGGTTTATGAGGTCGTCGACAATTCGATTGACGAGGCGTTGGCGGGCTTCTGCACCGATATTAACGTCACGATTGAAGCGGACAATTCGATAACCGTCAGCGACAACGGGCGCGGCATTCCCGTCGACATGCACGAGAGCGGCAAGCCTGCTGTTGAAGTCGTCTTGACTGTCTTGCATGCGGGAGGAAAATTCGGAGACGGCGGCTACAAAGTCAGCGGCGGACTTCACGGCGTGGGCGTCAGCGTCGTCAATGCTCTTTCAAAATCTATGGAGGTTGAAGTTCGGCGCGACGGAAAAATTTATCGGATAACTTTTTCACGCGGCGAGACCGTCACGCCCCTTGAAGTTATCGGCTCTGCTCAAGACACCGGCACAAAAGTTCACTTCCTGCCCGACGATGAAATTTTCACGGTCAAAGAATTCAACTTCGACACGCTCAAACATCGTCTGCGCGAATTGGCTTTCCTAAACAGCGGCATAACGATAACTTTGACGGATAAACGACCCGGCGGCGAGGAAAGAACTTTCCACTTCGACGGCGGAATAAAATCTTTCGTCGAACACCTCAACCGCAAGAAAGAAAAAATTAATCCGCAACCGATTTACTTCAACGGGCGCAGAGATGATGCTGTTGTCGAAGTCGCCATGCAATACACCGACAGCTACCGCGAAGATATTTTCAGCTACGTCAACAACATCAACACCGAAGAAGGCGGCATGCATTTAATCGGCTTCCGCACCGCGCTTACCAAAGTCGCAAACGAATTCGCCAAACGCCACAACCTCTTGAAAAACAACGACAGCACATTGAGCGGCGAGGATGTCCGCGAAGGTTTGACGGCGGTTATCAGTGTCAAGCTCCACAATCCTCAATTCGAAGGACAGACCAAAACCAAGCTCGGCAACGTGGAAATTCGCTCGTTGGTCAGCGCGGTCGTCAACGAAAGCTTGAGTGAATTTTTCGAGGAAAATCCCGCGATAACGAAACAGATTTTGGAAAAGGCAGTCATGGCGGCTCGTGCCCGTGAGGCAGCTCGCAAAGCTCGCGAACTCACCCGCAGAAAAAATGCTCTGGAAATTTCTTCATTGCCCGGCAAGCTCGCCGATTGTTCCGTCAAAGACCCGGACAAGGCAGAAATTTATATCGTCGAGGGCGACAGTGCAGGCGGCTCGGCAAAGCAGGGACGTGACAGAAGATTTCAAGCGATACTTCCTCTGCGCGGAAAAATTCTCAACGTCGAAAAGGCTCGCCTCGATAAAATTTTTGCCAACGCCGAAATTCGCACAATGATAACGGCATTCGGCACCGGCATAAGCGAGGACTTCGACTTGAGCAAACGACGCTACGGAAAAATAATTATCATGACGGACGCGGACGTTGACGGCGCACACATTCGGACTTTGCTTTTGACGTTCTTTTATCGCTACATGAAACCGCTTGTCGAACACGGGCATGTTTTCATTGCGCAGCCGCCGCTCTATCAAATTCGCAAGGGCAAAAATCATTGGTACACCTACAGCGACGAGGAGCTTGCAAAAAAATTGGACGAGGTCGGTCGTGACGGCGCGACGGTTCAACGCTACAAGGGCTTGGGCGAAATGAATCCCGAACAACTTTGGGAAACGACAATGGACCCCTTGACACGCACAATGCTCCGCGTCGAGGTCAATGACGCAGTCGAGGCTGACGAACTCTTTACAATCTTAATGGGCGACGAGGTTGCGCCGCGCAGACAATTCATTGAGGAAAACGCGTTGCTCGTTAAGAACTTGGACATTTGAACAAAAAAATTCTCCCGCAAAAATTTCTGCGGGAGTTTTTTATTTTCGGATTAAGTTTCAATCTTCGGTGAAAGGAGCTTGAGCTTTGCGCTGATATTTCGTGTGGTAGTGGACGACGTAAATATTTTTGCCGGTGATGTGGCGGATGTCGTCGAGGTAGCAAAATTGGCGGGTCTTGGGATAGACGAGAATATCGCCTTCCAAAATGTCTTGGCTGTCAGAAATGATGAGCGTGCTCTGTTCGGTCTCGCTGAAGAAAGCGTAAACCAGCGGCTCGATAACACGATTGTCACGCACGGGCACGAAGACATTCGGTTGAAGCTTCGAGGCTCCTTCAAAATATTGGTCAAGCACGATTTTTAAATTGGCGTCCATAACGCTGCCTCCTTGAAAAAATTTTTTTATAAAAACGCCGCCTCTCAAATGGAAGCGACGATTAAAAATTTCACTTTATCGTTAAGCCAGTCGTCGATTGAAAAGCCGAAAGAAATTTCAGCTTTGGGTGCGTGGCGTTTGAAGAGCGCGGAAAGTTTCTGCGCCTCTTCCAAAGAAAAATTTCCTTTGGCGGTCGTCACGTTGAATAAAATTTTTTTGACGGCGTTAAAATTTTCTGCAGAAGTTTCCGCGTGTTCGAGGGCGGCTTTTGCGGCTTTGACGACGGAATTTTTTCCTTCGCGTTCGCCGTAACCGACAATCGCTCCCGAATCTTTCACTGCCTCCGAAATTGTTTTAACGTCGATTTTCGGTTGACCGTCAAGCGTGACTGCCTCGACAAAATTTTCAACGACTTTGGCGGAATCGAATTCAAAATTTTTAGCGGGCAATTTTATCAGCGCGTCAAAAATAATTTCGTCTTCGGCATCCTCGAAATTTCCGCCGGCAATAAAAATTACGGGCACGCCGATTTTTTTTGCACAGTGAGCAACAAGCGCGACCGCTTTGATATTTTCCCAAACCTCGTCGGCGACAATAAAAATCATATCCGCGCCGTCCAATGCCTTGACCAAATTTTTTTCGTCAGCCGTATCAAGCAGGCGAAATTTGTGAATCGCATTGCACGCGGCAAGATTCTTTACGTCGTTTCTGTCGACGGCGAAATAATTCACGCCCGGCAAATTTTTTTCCAACATGTGATTGACAGCCGCGAGCCCGCCCGAAAAATTTTCTTTGGTATTGACGCCCACGACTTTGAATTTTATAAAACGATTCTCAAAGCTGTTGCCCTGCATGAAGATTCATCTCCTGTTGCGTCTGTTGAAAAAGTCGGGGATTATATTCGGGAAAGGATTGCGCGAATTGTTTTGAGTTTCTTGTTGCGGTTGAGGAGCTGTTCTGTTGTAAGGCGGCGGCTCTTGGCTCGGTTGATTATATTGTTGCGGAGGTCTTTGTTGATTGAATTGTTGTTGTTGTTGAGTTTGATTCGACGGCGGAGGATAAAAAGTTGTTGCAGGAATTTCTTTTTGGGCGGGAGTCTCTTCTTCTTCGCCGAAGCGCGTGGCAATAATCGTGACGATAATCGTGTCGCCCAAAGTTTCATCTGTGCTTACGCCCCAAATGATATTTGCGTCGGGGTGAGCTGCCTCTTGAATCGTGGTGGAGGCTTCGTTAATTTCCATCATCGGCAAATTGTCTTGTGCGCCCATGAAGTTCAGCAAAATTCCGCGTGCGCTGTCGATACTGGTTTCAAGCAACGGAGAGGCAATGGCTTTCTTGACCGCCTCGACGGCAGCGTTGTCGCCGGACGCCTCGCCTACGCCCATGAGCGCGGCACCCGCATTGTTCATAATCGATTGCACGTCCGCGAAGTCCAAATTAATGATGCCGGGCACCGCAATTAAATCCGTGATGCCTTTGACGCCTTGACGCAAAATATCATCGGCGATAACGAACGCTTTGGTCATTGGAGTTTTTTTGTCGACGACTTGCAACAATCTGTCATTCGGTATTGTAATAATCGCGTCAACATTTTTTTTGAGCTTCTCAATGCCGATGTCGGCGTTTTTTCTGCGTTTGGGTCCTTCGAAGGCAAAAGGACGAGTGACAACCGCGACGGTCAGCGCGTTGACTTCGCGAGCACACTCGGCAACAATGGGAGCCGCACCCGTGCCCGTGCCGCCGCCCATGCCCGCCGTGATAAACACCATGTCAGAGCCGCGCAGGGCTTCCAAAATATCGTTGCGACTTTCTTGGGCAGCGCGTTCGCCGATATCGGGACGAGCACCCGCACCAAGTCCGCGAGTAAGTTTTTCGCCGATTTGCATTCTTTTGGGCGATTTACTCATCAATAAAGCTTGCGAATCGGTGTTGACCGCAATAAATTCCACGCCTTCCAAGCCCGATTCAATCATTCTGTTTACTGCGTTTGAGCCGCCGCCGCCTATGCCGATTACTTTTATCTTCGCGAATGGATCTAATGTATTCTCGTCGAAATCAAACATATGACTTCCCTCCGTGCAAAAATTTCTACGTAAGCTGTGTAAGTGTAGCACAGCTTAATGAAAAAACTTTGTAACGTCTCTTACTTTTCTTTGCTTGCCCAAAGAAAAGTAACAAAAGAAAGGGCACCTTGCGGGGGCATTATTGTCATCCATGACGGCTTCCAAAAATATTAAAGAACGCGCCTTGAAAAATATTTATCAAACTTTTGACGGCGCGGCACATAATTTCATCAATTAATACGAACGCTTTAGTCATCGGAGTTTTTTTATCGACGACCTGTAAAATTTTATCGTTGCGAATTTTTATGACGGCGTCGGCTTGCGAAGATAATTTTTTCAAAGCGTCTTCGGCTCTTGCATTTCGACGAACGCCTTCAAATTTATACGGAAGAGAGACAACAGCAATGGTCAACGCGCCCAATTCCTTGGCATATCCTGCGATAATCGGAGCCGCACCCGTGCCGTCACAGCCGCCGAGTCCCGCAACGATTATAATTGCGTCCGCGCCGCGCAGTGCCGATAAAATTTCTTCGCGACTTTCAATCGCTCCTTGTTCACTTCGAGAAGGTGTGCTGCCGTCAAGTCCGAAAGCAAAATTACCAAGACGAATCTTTTTACTTACTTTAGCCTTTGTCAAACAGTATTTGCAGGTGCTGAAAGCGATAAACTCCGCGCCCGTCAAGCCCGAATCAATCATATGATTTAAGGCGTTCATTCCGCCGCCGCCCACGCTGACGACTTTAAAATTTTTCATCGGGCGTTCCTCCGTTCAAAGCTCCAAAAGTTTTTGCGCGTTCAAACCGAGAATTTTATTTTTGTCTTCGGCGGCGAGCGGCAAATTTTTTATGAAATCAATCGAAGGCGTTGCCGAAGTCCAAGGGCTGTCCGTCCCGAATAAAATTTTTTCCGCTCCGAAAATTTTTACGAACTCCATGAACTGCGCGGGCGTCAAAAGTTTCAAGTCGTCTGCTTCCCAATGAAAATCATTGCGCGGAATTATTTTGCCCGTCGAAAAAGATGTATCGATAAAAATTTTCGTGCCGCCCAAAATTTTCAACACGTCGTTCCAATTTTTCCAGCCGCCCATGTGCGCCAAGACGAATTTAAAATCGCCGACCGCCTCGACGACACGACGAGCCATTTGCGGACTGCACCTCACGACGCCGGGAAAACCTATGTCAAGCCCGGCATGAGTGACGACGATTAAATTTAATTCGGCGGCGCGGTCGAGGATTCGCAAAAATTTTACGTCGTCGAGGTTTACGTCTTGATAAACGGGATGAATTTTGATACCCTTTAGCCCGTGATTTTTCACGCGGCTCAACTCTTCACGATAATTTGTAAAGTCGGGATGCATGCAGCCGAATGAAATTATTCCTTCGCCAAAAAATTTTTCGTTCAGCGCGGCGGAGGAAGAATTTATTTTTTCGACCTGCGAGGTATTTGTTGCGACGGGCAGCACCACCGAGAAATTAATCTGCGCGGCGTCCATAGATTTTTTCAAGCCGCTCAAGGTTCCGTCCGTGAAAGCCGGCGTTCGACTCACGCGGCTCAACTTTTCTATCACGGTGCCGGAAATTTTTTCGGGGAAGATGTGCGTGTGCATGTCGATAATCATTGCGGGTCAGCTCCTTTGAATCTTTTGGGAGGTTTTGTTTCAATGAAGGTCGTTCTTTTAATTTTGTACTTCGCTGTTTTGATTGGCATAGGTCTTTACTGCCGCAAGCACGCCACAGACGTTGACGGCTTTGTTTTGGGCGGAAGAAACGTCGGTCCTTGGCTCACGGCTTTTGCTTACGGCACAAGTTATTTTTCGGCGGTCGTCTTCGTCGGCTACGCGGGGCAATTCGGTTGGAAATACGGTATCGCGGCAACTTGGGCAGGCATCGGCAATGCTTTAATCGGTTCGCTTATGGCATGGTTCATTCTCGGCAGAAGGACTCGCGTCATGACTCGCCACCTCGACACGGCAACCATGCCTCAATTTTTTGAAAAACGTTTCGGCTCTCCGTCATTGAAAATCGGCGCGGCGATAATTATTTTTATCTTCATGATACCTTACACCGCCTCACTTTACAACGGCTTATCAAGACTTTTCGGCATGGCGTTCAGTATCGATTATTCCGTTTGCATTTTGCTGATGGCTGTCCTCACGGCGGTTTACGTCATTGCGGGCGGCTACATGGCGACGGCGATTAACGATTTTATTCAAGGCATCGTCATGCTCGTCGGTATCTCTGCCGTGATTTACGCCGTGCTTGAAACTAAGGGCGGCTTCGTCAATGCGCTCGACGGCTTGGCTCGAATCACCGACGATAAAATTTCTTCGACGCCGGGAATATTTGCTTCGTTCTTCGGCACAGATCCGCTTAATTTGTTGTTCGTCGTGATTTTGACTTCGCTGGGCACTTGGGGCTTGCCGCAGATGGTTCAAAAATTTTACGCGATAAAAAATGAACAGGCAATCCAAAAAGGCACGGTCATTTCAACTTTGTTTGCATTTGTCGTGGCGGGCGGCTGCTATTTTCTCGGCGGCTTCGGAAGATTATTTTCAGACCAAGTCGACATTGCGGCGAACGGCTTCGACTCAATCGTCCCGACAATGTTAAGCGGCTTATCGGAGGGAATGATTGCCCTCGTCGTGATTTTGGTTTTATCGGCGTCAATGTCAACGCTTTCATCTTTGGTTATCGTCTCGGCTTCGACGCTCACGCTCGACTTGATTAAAGACAACTTCGCCAAAAACATGAAAGAGCCTCAACAAGTTTTGCTGATAAGAATTTTGGTCGTTGTGTTCATTGCAATCTCGGCGGTGCTCGCGCTCGTCCAATACAAAAGCTCGGTGAACTTTATCGCGCAGCTTATGGGCATATCTTGGGGCGCAATGGCGGGGGCGTTCCTCGCGCCGTTCATGTATTCGCTTTACTCGAAAAAAATTTCAACTGCGGCTTGTTGGGTGTGCTTTATCTTCGCAAGCGTCTTGATGTCGGCAAACATGTTGATTCGTCCGATGTTCCCCGCGATTTTGCAGTCACCGATTAATGCCGGCGCAATCGCAATGTTGGCAGGACTTTTAATCGTCCCGATTGTCAGCGCGATAACTCCCAAGCCCGATGAAAAATTGGTCGACCACGCTTTTAAATGCTACGACGAAAAAATTCTTGTTCCTCTCTCAACGTCGCTCGACAGCGAAAAATAATTTATAAAAAAATTAACCGGCAGGGCAAAATGCCTTGTCGGTTTTTGTTTTGAAATGATTTTTACTGTTGATTTTGCTTTTTAAGTTGTTCACGGCGTCTACGTTCTTGATTTTTTCTAATTCTGTCGCCATTATTCATCACGATATACGGATTAACCATGAAATCGGCCACCAAAGATAATTTTAACTTGTTGACTACCAAATTTTCTTTCAACCAGTGAAGAGCATTGAAAAATTTCGTTCTACTAAGGTTCAAATCGTAATTCAACTGCGATTTTTCGATTGTATAGCCTTTGATGCCGTCTTGCGGCTGATTCACAGCGATATAGAGGAAAAATTTGA
>CAMVAG010000098.1 GCA_947165405.1 uncultured Selenomonadales bacterium | reverse complement strand
TTCGGCTATCCCGACGATTGGGAGAAACCTTTTTTTGCCAAATGAGAAACTACAGACGACTTTTGGTTTATATCAAGCCGTACTTGGGAACGTTCGGCTTGGCGATAATTTGCATAATCTGCGCGTCGGGCGCGAACCTCTATTTGCCGTGGATAATCAAGGATATGATTGACAAGGTGCTTGCCGAACGCGATATGGCGATGCTGAATATTATTTCGGTGAGTATCGTCGTGGTTTTTGCGATTCGAGGAGTTTTCTATTACGGGCAATCTTATCTCGTGTCGTATATCGGTCAACGTGTCGTCGTGGACGTGCGCGAGGTCATGTTCCGAAAGTTTCAGCGAATGCCTATGGCTTACTTCGACAAACACCAGACCGGCGAAACGATGAGTTACCTCACGAACGACGTGGGAGCGATTCAATCCGCGCTCGTCGATAACTTGATTGAAATGTTCACGGAGGGCGCAATTTTAATCGGCTCAATCGGCATGATGCTTTACCTCGATTGGAAGTTGACATTGCTGACTTTAATCACGGTGCCGCTCGTCGGGACTGCCATGAGGATTTTCGGCAAGAAGATAAAATCAACGGGCACGGTGATTCAAGAAAAGCTCGCCGATATAACTTCGCTGTTGCAGGAAAGCATTTCGTCAATCCGCGTCGTGAAATCTTTTGTCCGCGAAGATTATGAAATTGACCGCTTCAAAGTGGAAAACGAATTAAACTTCAAGGCAACGATGGATAATGTCAAGCTGACGAGTTTGCTCACGCCGACCGTAGAATTTTTGGCGGCGGTTGCAGTAACTTTTATCGTTTGGTTCGGCGGCTATGAAGTTGTCAACGGGATAATGTCGGCGGGCGCGCTCGTTGCCTTCCTGACTTACGCCGTCAACCTCGCCAATCCCGTCAAGCGTCTCTCAAGAATTTACGGCAGGCTTCAAAAGGCAATGGCGGCTATCGACAGAATTTTTGATGTGCTTGACTTGCCCGAAACCGTCAACGATAAGCCGAACGCGATTGCCTTGCCGAAGGTCAAAGGCAGCGTCAAAGTCGAGGGCGTGACGTTCAGCTACGACGGAATTCACAACGCGCTTGAAGATGTGAGCTTTGAAGTTTTGCCGGGACAAATGATAGCTTTCGTCGGGCCGAGCGGCGCGGGTAAGTCGACGATTGCAAATTTGATTCCGCGATTTTACGACGTGACGGCAGGTTCGATTAAAATTGACGGCTTGGACATTCGCGACGTTAAATTGAATTCTCTGCGCGAGCAAATCGGTATCGTTCCGCAAGAGACTTTGCTTTTTTCAACGACCGTCATGGAAAATATTCGCTACGGAAGATTGGACGCGACGGACGAGGAAGTTATCGCGGCGGCGAAGGCTGCCAATGCCGATAAATTTATTCGCGAACTGCCCGAAGGCTATCAAACGAAAATCGGCGAGCGCGGTTTGAACTTGAGCGGCGGTCAACGTCAACGCATGGCGATTGCGAGAGCTATGTTGAAGAATCCGCAAATTTTGATTCTTGACGAGGCAACCAGCGCACTTGATACCGAAAGCGAAAAGATTGTTCAATCGGCACTTGATGACTTGATGGTCGGGCGCACAAGTTTTGTTATCGCGCATCGATTGAGCACGATTTTTGCGGCAGATAAAATTTTCGTCATCGACAAAGGAAAAATCTGCGAGGCGGGCACGCACAAGGAACTTCTGGAACTCGGCGGCGTCTACAGCAATCTTTATAATATTCAGTTCAGCAAACTTTAACCCGCTTCCAATGAAAAAATTTTTCCGCGTGATATAATCGGAAAAAATTTTTGGAAGTGGATTTACATGAAGAAAAAATTTTTGAGCGGCTTGTTAATCGGCGCGTTTATCTTCGGTCTTGGTGCGGCAGATGTTGCACAAACTCAAGCCGCCTCTCTCGACAAGGCGAAGGAAGCTAAAGAAAAATACGACAGGGCGAAGGACACTTACGACAGGGCTAAGGACACTTTCGAGCAAATGCGTGACGGCGATAATTCCAATCGACCCGAACCGCCCAAAGATAAAGACGGAAAGCCGATGCCTCCTCCCGACGGCGACAATTCCAATCGTCCCGAACCGCCAAAAGATTCAAACGGAAAGCCGATGCCTCCGCCCGACGATAATAATTTCAAAAGATAAATCGACGCGAACAATTTTAATCCTGTCACGCGGCAGGATTTTTTTTTGTCGACGAATAATATTCTGCGCGAGGTGAATCGATTTGAAACTTTACATTGCGGAAAAACCGTCGATGGCGCGGGAACTTGCCGCCTGCTTAAAGAATCCGCAGAAAGGCAACGGCTTCATAAAAACTTCGGGCGGAATTGTGACTTGGCTTTTCGGTCACGTCTTGCAACAAGTTGAGCCGGACGCCTACGACCCGAAATATAAAATTTGGCGGGCGGAAGACTTGCCGATTGTCCCGAAGACTTGGAAACTGGAAGTCAATCCGTCGACCGTTCAGCAATTCCAAATCGTCAAGGAACTGATAAGCGAGGCGGATGAAATTATTCACGCCGGCGACCCCGACCGCGAAGGTCAGTTGCTCGTCGACGAGGTTTTGGATTTCGTCGGAAACAAAAAGCCCGTCAAGAGAATTTTGCTCAACGCCCTCGACGAGACAAGTATCCTCCGTGCCAATGACGACTTGCGCGACAACGCAGACTTTTTTAATCTCAAGCAGTCAGCCCTCGCACGCAGCCGCGCCGATTGGCTTATCGGCATGAATCTTTCACGAGCTTACACTTTGGCAGCGAGGAGGCTTGGTCATCGCGATTTGGTTTTGCCGATTGGCAGAGTGAAGACGCCGACGCTTGCCTTGGTCGTTCGCCGCGAGCGCGAAATACAAAATTTCAAGCCCGTAGATTTTTTCACAATCAGAGCGACGTTCGCCCATGTCAACGGAATTTTTTCGGCGCAATTCAAGCCGGCAAAGAAAATACTTGACTTGCCCGCCTTCGACAGCGAGGGAAGATTGATTGATAAAAATTTCGCGGAGGAGCTTGTAAAAAATTTTTCGACCGCGCCGCTTGAAGGAAAAATTTCTTCTTTCAAGACGACGGAAAGAAAAGAATCTCAACCGCTGCCGTTCTCTTTGTCGACGTTGCAGGTGGCGGCGGGCAAGGCGTTCGGTTACACGCCGCAACAAGTCCTCGACGCCGCGCAGAGCCTCTACGAAAAAAAATTGACGACGTATCCGCGTTCCGATTGCGAATTTTTGCCGACGGTTCAATTTAAAGACGCGCAGAAAATTTTACGAAATCTCACGAGCTCAATCAACGACCCTTTGAAAAAATTGGCGACTCATGCGGACGCCTCGATTAAAAGCCGCGCTTGGAACGACAAAAAAATTTCGGCGCATCATGCGATTATCCCGACGCAAAAAATTTTGAACGTGCCGCTGCCGCCCGTTGAGTTCAATGTTTACAATCTCATTGCGAAAAATTACGCCGTGCAATTTTATCCGTTGCACATCTTCGACGAGACCGTCGTTGCCGTCAAATACAAGGGCGAAAATTTTTCTGCGCGGGGCAAGGTCATCAAGCAAGCAGGTTGGCGAGAATTTTACGTTGCGCCCAAAGCCAGAGCCGACGACGAGAGCGAAACTCTTTTGCCGCAAATGAAAACCGGCGACGAAGTCACGCACAAAAAATCCGAACTCAAAAAAAGCGTGACGAAACCTCCCGCAAGATTTACTTCGTCGAGCTTGGTGGACGGCATGAAAAATATTCACAAGTACGTGAAAAATCCCGACGCCAAGAAGCAACTCAAAGACGTTTACGGAATCGGCACGGAGGCGACGCGGGCAGCGATTATCGACGACCTGATAAGGCGCGAATTTTTAAAGGTCGTCAAGAAAAATCTTTATCCGACCGAGCGAGCTTACCTGCTGATTGACGCCCTGCCCGACGAAATGACTTATCCCGACGCGACGGCGATTTGGGAAGACAAATTGCATTCGATGAGCGAGGGCGACGGCACCCTTGAGGATTTTTTGGCGGGGCAAGTGAAATTCACGAGCGACTTGTGCGCGGCGGCGACCACTGCCCATTTTGCTGAAGCGGAAGGCGTTTTCAAATGTCCGACTTGCGGCTCCGCTCTTATCAAACGCAACGGCAAGAACGGCGAATTTTGGGGTTGCTCTGCTTATCCGAAATGCCGCACGACTTTTGACGACAAGAAAGGCAAGCCCGACTTCGACGGAAAAAAATTTCTTCGCGCTCAAAATTTTATTCCGATGTCTTCCGAAGAATTTATCAGCATGAACTCCGACGAATAAAAAAAAATTTCCCCGCCGATTGACGGGGATTTTTTATTGAAAAAATTTTACTTCATGAGAACGGCAACGACCATTGCACCGACGCCGATTATCATAGCGATAAACATGTTGCGCACGTTGTTGTTGAGTGCAGTGCGAATTTCTCGCATATCCTCATCTTGACGCGCTCATCAAGATTAGAATTTTTTTCGCCATGACAATCGCCTCCGATTAAGCGATTTTTGCCATCCAAAGTCCGTGAAGATTGCAAAATTCGTAAGCGGCAAGAGGTTCGTCGCCGTCCGCAACAATGAATTCGGCTTCGGGCTTATCGCTTGCCGTGAGGTGGACGTATTGCCCGCCCTTTTTTGTTTGAAGGTAAATCCATTGAATCAAATGCGCTTCGGTCATCGGGTGCTCGACGCTGCCGACCTTGACGATAACTTTCTTGCCGTCGACGGTCACTTGCGGAACGTGTTTTTCCTGCGCGGCGTCGGTGGTGTTCGCCTTGAGAAAATTCATGGGCTTGCCGCCTGCCGAAATATCCTGCCCGCCGCCCGTAATCAACATGATAATCGACTTGCGGTCGTCCGAAATCAAAAGCCTGCTCATAAATCATTCCTCCCGAAATTTTTTTTTTGTATTCGACGCGGCGGAAACATTTCCTTTGAAGATTTAAAGCTACACAATGGCGCGAACGAGACCAAAGGCTACGAGGGCACACATCAAGCTCGAAATAAAATCGGTGGAAGTAAAACCATACAATCCCAGCAAGACTACCCAAAAAGCAAGTCCGGGATAATCTTCCCGACCAAGTTCGTTGGAAGTGTTTTCTTCGTTGACGGAAGATTTTGCGGTTGAGCTTTCCGTTACGACGGGAGCTTTTTTCTCAACAGTTTTAACGGGGGCGGAAGAATTGGAAGAAGAATTCATCCAAGGGGCGACGGGCGATGAATTATCGGAAGGAGATTTGACAGATTTAACGGACGTGTCGGATTTTAATTCGTCTTTCAATTTTCTTATGCCTTCGCGATAGCCGTAAAAGGTTGGCATTTCTCTCCAGCGTCGGGCTTCGATTGTATCTTGCGGAACGCGGACGCCCTCTTGATAAATGCGCGCCAATTCTCTCATAGCTCTTGAACAGCCGAGTGCCGCCGCTTTTTTGTACCAACGAATCGCCTCATAAATATCTTTTATGACGTAATCGCCGGATTCATAGCAACTGCCCAAAGTCTCCATAGCAGGGGAATAATTTGCGTCGGCGGCTTTTCTGTACCATTCTATCGCTTTGGCATCGTCTTTGGCGACGGGGTGCCCGCCCGAACCGCCACGCATATCGGCTCTAATGCAAGGGGTCCAAAAATGCCTGTAAAGTTGTCCGAGTTCGTACATCGCCTCGCCGGAACCTACACGAGCTGCCTGTTCATAAAGACGCATTGCTTTTTGCGGGTCATGTTCGTCATAAAGTGCATTGTGAGCCGCTCTTACGTCATAGCGATGAAGAACGCCAAGCAATTTCTCAACTTCTTTTTCGCTGCGAATATCATACAAAATTTTTTTGAGCTGCTTGACGTAATTATCCAAGACAGCATCTTTGTCGAGGTCGAATTCCAATTCCGTTGCCGCGTCCAAAACGAACGAGCAGTCGTGTAGCATAATCTCAAAGTCGACCGAATTCCCATAGAGTTTTTCTAAAGTATCATTCGAGCCGTGCTTAGAGATTTTCATTAAAATTTCGCGGTTGCTTTTCCAAAGCTTGTAGCGGAGAAAGCCGTCTTTAACTATGTCCAATGCCTGTTCAAAGACGTCCCACATATGCACGAACTCTTCACGGCGACTTGCACTCGTTGCCTTAAAGGCTTTCATGGCAGGAGTAAATTTCCCGCCGTCATAAGCGACAATAAATATTTTGCACGAAACAATACCCTGCTCCAAGCATTTCTTGTGGTATGAAGCATCCTCAAGCGTGGAGTCGGTGACGATGAATTTGCCTTTGTTTATCAAGTCAAGTGCGATAGGATAAATTTCATTATGAGCCGTGTTATAGAGTTGTTCAAACAAAAGAACGTTTGTCAAATCATTCTGCGCGGCTTCCACTTCCTGCGGACTGAATTCTTCTGTATCATGAAAATCTCTCAAATTAATTCACTCCTTACTTAACAAAAACATCCTCCAATTTTATTTTAGCAAAAAAAATTTTCCACGCGGTGTCCCGGCAGGACACTGCATGGAATTTTTAAATAAATCATTATTTATTCGTCAAACCGAGTTCAGCCAAAAGTTTTATGTCACTTAAAATATTATTGTTGGGCGTCGTCAGCATATTTCCTGTAATTGCGGCGGAGGCACCGTTCAAAAGCGCGGCGGCTCCTCCGTCCGGCAAAAATTTTCTTCCGGCGGCAAAGCGGACGTTCGCGGTCGGATTGATGTAACGGAAAATTGCAATCGTGCGCAAAATTTCTTCGGGCTTGAGGTGCGGCAAGTTTTCAAGCGGCGTTCCCTTAATCGCCGTCAAAATATTTATCGGAATGGATTTTATTTCAAGCGCGGCAAGTTCAAACGCCAAATCGATTCTGTCTTGCCAAGTTTCGCCCATGCCGATTATCCCGCCGCTGCAAACTTCCAAGCCGACTTCTTGCGCAAGTTTAATCGTGTTGATTCGCTCGTCGAAAGTGTGGCTTGTGCAAATGTGCGGAAAAAATCTGCGCGAAGTCTCCAAATTGTGATGATAACGTTTGACGCCCGCCGCCTTGAGCCGTTGAAGTTGTTCGCCCGATAAAATTCCGTGAGAGGCGCATAAATCAATCTTTAAAATATTTCTTAAGACTTTGTAAGTTTCAATCGCCCGCTCGAAATTTTTTCCGTCAAGAGCTCGTCCGCTCGTCACGATTGAAAAGCGATTGACGCCGGCTCGTTCATTGGCAAGCGCGACTTCCAAAATTTTTTCCGTCGGGAGAAAATCGTATTCGTCAATGCCGGTTTTGTGCCGCGCAGATTGAGCGCAGTACTTGCAATTTTCGCTGCAACGTCCGCTTTTGCCGTTAATGATTGTGCACAAGTCGATATGGTTGCCGCAAAAATTTTTTTGAATCAGAGCCGCGCCCGCCTGCAATTCCTCAAGCGGCGTCGTCAATAAAAATTTTAAATCGTCGTCGGGCGTAAGTCGTTGACCGCCGATAATTTTTTCTGCAATCTTCACAATCCTCGACCTCCCAAAATTTTTTGCAACTTGACGCCCAAGAGTGCCGCTGCCGCTGCCTTCATGAGGTCGCCCGGTATGAACGGCAACACCGCCGGTGTCATTGCCTGCCACAAGTTCACGTCGAGCACGAGCATCATTGAAATTAATCCGCCCGCGTAAGTTATCGGCACCGCGATTAAAATATTTGCCGTCATGTATCGTTTGAAACTTGGAGGCGCACCTTTTGCCAAACTCAACAGCGGATAAGCGATGAGCCAACCGAAATAAAATCCTCCCGCAGGGCCGAGCAATCGACTCAAGCCCTCGCCGCCTGCGAATACCGGTAAGCCGACCGCTCCCAGCAAAATGTAAATCAAAATCACCGTGAACGTTTGGCGCGGCGTCAAAAGATAAGCCGACAAGCTAAGCGCGAACGTCAACGCCGTCACATAACCGGGCGTGAACGGCAACGGGAACGAGATATAGGCCGTCGCGCAACACAACGCAACGCACATTGCCATCTTTGTCAGGTCTCTTACTTTATCGTTTTGCATGATGTTTTCCTCCCGTGAAATTCGTCAATGCGTCGATTATACAGGAGGCTATTGTCAACGTCAACGATTTGAATTGTTTACTTCATGACAAAAAAA
>CAMVAG010000097.1 GCA_947165405.1 uncultured Selenomonadales bacterium | reverse complement strand
GTCGTCGAAGACCGCCGGCAATTTTTCGGCGAGGATTGAATGAATTTTCAGCGCGACTTCCCGCATTTGAGGATGTGCCGCCTTAGCCGTCCGCAGTTTCAAAAAATGCCTCCACTCCCTCAAATTCATTGTCACGAAAATTTCTGTCTTGAGTGAGTTCGGCAAGATTGAGCGGGCTTCTTCGGGACGCGCTCCGTTTGCTCTCAATGCCAAATAATTTTTTTCGACGAGTGCCATCGTCTCTTTCCACAGCTTAAAATTTTCATCGTCATCATTCCAAAAGCACGGCTTGATAAAAGTCAATTCGCCGCCGAATTTTCCTGCCGTGTAATCGCAAAACCGAGTTGACTCCTGCGAATAACTTGCTATCCTGTGGCGAACGAGTTCATGGGTTACGCCTCTGTCGCAGATGATTTTAAAAGAAACGGTCGCGTGTTCGATAACGGATTCGTGCCCGCGCTTGATTATCCCGCGAATAAATTTTTCCGCGCTGTCGCAAGTGATGTTGCTTTCGGACTTGTAGCAGACGCGCCCCGCCCGCTCAATCTTTTTCATAATCGCCGCCGCGTCGAAGTCTTCAACAAGTTCGACGCCCGCCTCAATAATTTTCATGACGTTGCCTCCTTTGTTTGAAATAATTTTATCACGGCGACAAGATTAACTCAACGCAGGATTTTAAAGACTTTGCCCGAAATATTTAATATCATATTTCGACAGGAAGGAATAGTGATAATGAACGAAACAATTTTGAACGGCGTGCTCGAAGAGTTTGCAAAGTTGGCGGCAATCCCTCGCCCTTCCAAACACGAGGCGCAGGTCAGCGATTATTTAAAAAAATTTTTTGAAGAGCGCGGCTTGAAGGTTGTGCAAGACAGTTTTAAAAATATTATCGCCGAAGTGCCCGCGACGAACGGCAAAGAAAATTCACCGTTGACGATTTTGCAAGCGCATATGGATATGGTTTGCGTGGCGGAGGAAGGTTATGCCTTTGAGCCGACGAAAGACCCGATAAAGTTGATTCGCGGCGAAAAATTTTTGGAGGCGGAAGGCACGAGCCTCGGCGCGGACGACGGAATCGGCGTTGCCGAAATTCTTTGGCTGATTAAAAATTTGGAAAGTTTTTCTCACGGGCGATTGAGGATAATTTTCACGACCGAAGAGGAAGAAGGAATGAGCGGCGCGGCAGGTCTCGACAAAAAATTTTTTGACGACGCCGATTATCTTATCAACTGCGACTCTGAAAAATTCGGCGAAATCGTTGCGGGCTCGGCGGGCGGTGTCAACATGACTTTTTGGCGCGAACTTCATTACGTCCGCCCCGACACCAAACTCGGCACGAACATGGAAATTAAAATCGGCGGGCTGCGCGGCGGTCATTCGGGCGAAGAAATTTCAAGCGGGCGAATCAACGCGATTAAAGTTGCCGTTCAAGTCATGCGGACGATAACTCGGCGCGGGAAAATTCGTCTTGCTTCTTTCGGCGGCGGGCGAGCCTTCAACGTCATTCCTTCGGAAGCGGAAATGATTCTTGCAACGGACTTGAGCGCGGAGGAAGTTCACGGCATTTGCGAGGAGGTCGTTCAACGATTCAAAAATGTTTTCGGCGCGACCGACCCGAATTTAAAAATCGAGGCGCAAGTCGTCAAACGCCCCGATAAAGTTTTGCATGCCAAAGATTACGAATTCCTTTCGAATGTCATTGCCTTGATTCACAGCGGCGTTTATCTCATGTCGACCGAAAACCCCGCGCAGGTTTTGGCGTCCGCGAATTTGGGTGCGGTGCGCATGAACGATAAAATTGTCGAGCTGAAAATTTTTCCGCGAGGAAATGCCGACGAGTTGCTTGAAGATTTAATTGAGGGCTTTGAGCAGGCGGCGAGGCTTTGTTCGTTCGAGATTAAATCCGCCGAGCCGATGCCCGCTTGGAATTTCAAACCCGACAACAAACTTTTGAAACTTGCCGAAAAAATTTTCGCGGAGCAAAATAATTTCGCGCCCGAAGTCAAAACAATTCATGTGGGTTTGGAGCCGAGCTTCTTCGCAAAGAAAAATCCGAAGCTTGACATAATTTCAATCGGCACGACGAACGAAAACATTCACAGCACGAACGAACGCTTGCACCTCGACACGGTCGCGCCGCACGTGAAATTTATCATCGGCTTGCTTGAAAAAATTTCCGGAACAACAGCTTGACCGATAAAGTGACGGCGATTGTTACGACGTAGAAAATCAGCGCGACGGGAGCCGTCATGACGAGTCCGAGCTTGCCCAAACCGATTGACAGATAATTTATCGCGAACGGGTGAGCCAAATACACGAAGTAAGAATTTTTTCCGAGCACGCTCAAAAATTTTTTCATCGGCGCGGGCAGCGTTCCGAATTGAAACAACGTGAACAAAAATATTGAGGCGGCGATTGTGTAGAAAATGCCCGGCGGCGAAAGTTGATGCGCGGTGTTGACTGCCGCTTCGGGTGAAAAATTTTTGACGCCGATTAAAAAATAATAGTAGCCGAGCAAAGTTGTCAGCGCGATTAAAAATGTTGCGTTGACGATTTTTTTATGCGCCGCGCACCACGCGAAAAACTTTTGAGAATGAACGCCGAGCCAACCTCCAAAGACGAACACGAACATATAATGCAACACGAGCCAATTCAATCGCCACTTCATGAAAAGATTTTCCGACGGCTCCGCGCAATAACTTGACCAATAATCGAACGCGACCTGCGCGGCGAGCAACAAGATTAATCGGGCGGGCGTCATGCTTCGAACGAGAAAAATCCACAGCGGCATAAATAAGTAAAACCAAATCAGAATCACGAGGAAATACAAATGATACTTCGCCAGCCCGAAGAAATAAATTTCCGCCGCGTAGTCGAAGTCGGGGAAAAGTTGCCAGCCGTTGACGTAATTGTCATGCAGGAGGTAAAGCGTCGACCAAATCAGATACGGGAAGAGCACCGCCTTGAAACGCCGCCGCAAAAATTTTCCGTACTCAAACGGCTCCGATAAATTCATGCGATAAAACAAACCGAACGCCGAAATAAAAAAGAAAATCGGAACGCTAAAGCGCGAGGCGATTTCGAAGAGCGCGACAAGATGGATATTCGGTGTAGGGTTCAAAAGATATTGCGAGCCGATATGAATCGCCACGACGCCCGCCATCGACACGCCGCGAATGTATTCGATTGAGTCAAGCCACGGTTTCAAAATTTAAATTCCTTTCGCAAATGAATTTGTCGGCAAACGATTTAATCTTATTAACTTTCGCCCGCTTGTCAAGAATCCGCTGCTTTTTTATTTTACAACAAAGCCTAAGATAAAATATTGTATTCATGACGGATAAAGCTTGCATACCTTAACTTTTATGTTATAATTCATCTTGTCTTTGAAAATACTTCTTAACGGGAGGCAATAATTCATGAAAATAGGAATACTCGGATACGGCAATCTCGGACGCGGCGTTGAGTGCGCCATAAAAGAAAATCCCGATACTCAACTCGTGGCGGTCTTCACTCGTCGCGATCCCTCCAAAGTCAAAATCAATACGCCCAATGTTCCCGTCGTTCATGTGGACGAGGCAAAAGATTGGGTCGGCAAAATTGATGTTATGATTCTTTGCGGCGGCAGTGCAACCGACCTTCCGACACAAACGCCCGAATATGCAAAACTTTTTAACGTCGTCGACAGCTTCGACACGCACGCAAAAATCCCCGAACACTTCGCAAAAGTCGACGCGGCGGCTAAAGCAACCAAGCACGTCGCGATTATCTCCGTCGGTTGGGATCCCGGTCTTTTCAGCTTGGCTCGCGCTTATGCAAACGCAATTCTTCCCGACGGCAACGATTACACTTTCTGGGGCAGAGGCGTCAGTCAAGGTCACTCCGATGCAATTCGCCGTGTCAAGGGCGTCAAGAATGCAAAGCAGTACACCGTGCCGATTGACGGCGCGCTTGAAGCCGTTCGCAGCGGTCAGAATCCCGAACTTACGACGCGTCAAAAACATTTGCGCGAATGCTATGTTGTGCTTGAGGAAGGTGCCGACGCCGCCGAAGTCGAAAACGAAATTAAGACCATGCCGAATTATTTCGCCGATTACGATACGATTGTAAACTTTATCAGCGAGGAAGAACTCCTTACCAAACACGCGGGACTTGCTCACGGCGGCTTTGTAATTCGTTCGGGCAAGACCGGTCAAACCAAGGAACACAATCACATTATCGAATTCAATCTCAAGCTCGATTCGAATCCCGAATTCACGACGGCCGTCCTCGTCGCTTATGCTCGCGCCGCTTATCGCCTCAACAAGGAAGGCAGCAACGGTTGCAAGACGGTCTTCGATATTGCTCCCGCTTATCTTTCGGCTCAAGACGGTGCAGAACTTCGCGCACATCTTCTCTAAGCCGATTAACCCATAAAAAATCGCCGCCGAATCTCTTTCACGAGACGAGGCGGCGTTATTGATTTTCGAGGAAAAATTTTTTATAATCCTGTTGAGTTCATTGACAGAAAGGAGGCAAGCGTTTTAATGAATATCCAACCGCCGCAGCCGCCGACAGCCCCCGCGCCCGCCGTTCGACCGACGCCGCCCACGCCGCCGCGAATCGACAAGACACCTTTTGGAAAGGAACCTGCCGAAAAAGTTTCAGAAGCCGACGACGCGCCGCAAGTCAATCGAAAAGTCGAAACGCCCGAAACTATGGCAAGAGAGGCCGTCGCGAACGGAGCAGGGCCTTTGACAAAACGAACAGTCAATCGCGGCGACGATAATCAATCAGCCGCACCTTCCGCTTCTCAAGAAAACTCGTTGCCCGCGCAGGCGGCCGACACTCAATCGGATTACGACAGAGGGCAGGACGTTTTGAGAGAGTTTAAAGAATTGGACGCCCGCGAAAATCAATCGACTTACATGCCCGCGCAGACCTCCTCCGAGCAGCCGTCGACGCCTCACGTTGTGAAATTAAATTATCACGAAGGACACAGCGGCGTTTATTGGATATTCACGATAATTTTTGTGGCGGTCGCGGCGTTCGTCGTCGTGAAAAAATTTTTGATAACGGACAAGCCGACCCTCACGAAAGCGCAACTCTTTGAAGACTCAACCGACAGATTAAAAGCCGTCGAGGAAAAAATCAAGCCGATCAAGTCCGTCAAATTGCCGCCGAAGAAAGACGAAAACAAGGGCAAGCATTTTGAAGTTCGCGTATAAAAAAAGAAGCCCCGTTGGCTAGGCGGGACTCCTTGTGCGTTTTAGAGAATAACGCTAACTACGAGCGGCGAGAAGTCTTAGCGGTCGAGCCACTTAATAATAAAGTAAGCTGCGACGTTTGCCGCGACTCCCACCAAGAAGTTTGAAATCAACATGCCGATACCTCCTTTCCGTTGCCGTTATCGGAGGTGGCAACGCCGTCAGTTTACAATAAGGAAATTATTTTTGCAATGAAAATCTTCTTGACAGATTTATCATTACGGCTTATATTGTGATTGAGAAGTTTGATAATTAGCATGCTGTTTGGCAACGCGCCTCGACCGGCTATCGAGGCAAAAGTAACATCAGACAAAAAGACCGCCTCCGTTTTTGGAAGCGGTCTTTTGCGTTCGACAAACTCATTTGCTCGGAACGATTGAACGAATCCAGCTTTCGAAACTGCCGGGGTTGCGCGTTTGAATCAAGACGACGCCGGGACCTCTGAAACGACAAACAAGACCTTCGCCCGACGTGAGACTTGAAATCCAGCCGCTTGAGGCTCTTTCGATTTTATAATCCATGTAGTCGGGCCAAGCGACGAGGTGCCCGTTGTCGATAATGAATTCCTCGCGGTCGTCAAGATTTATCGGGTGAATCACTCCGTAGCTTGAAACAAAAATCGTGCCGCGACCTCTGGCATTGAGCACGAAGAAACCTTCGCCGCTGAAAAGCCCGCGTGAGAGATTCTGCACCGTAGTTTCGATGTTGATACCTTGCGTGGCGGCGAGGAAGCCGTCCTTTTGAATCGTCAAGCCGTAGGAGCCGTCAAGCTCAACGTCCATAATTCCGCCGGGCAATGAGTGCCCGAACAAAACTTTTCCCGCGCCGCGCCGAGCAATCAACTCTTGGAAGAACATACTTTCGCCCGAAAGAATTTTCCTCGCCAAGCCGCCCAAAATTCCGCCGTCCATTTTGCCTTCAACGTCAATCGTCGGTGACATGGCAATCATTGCGTCGGATTCGGCTTTGATACTTTCGCCGCGTTCAAGATGACATTCGACGACGGGGAACGCTTCGGGATAAAGAATTTCATATTTCAAAACAATCACCTCAAAAAATTTTCGCTTCTTAACTTAATAACCGAACAACCTGTCCAAAAAAACGCGCCAACCTCTGGAAACTGAAATCATTTTTTCGCCGCTCAAGAAACTTTTGACAAGTTCAGAAATGCATCGCGAGGCAGGCGAATCGGGCTTGGCGATAAGGAAAGGCTCTTGCTCGTGCACCGCTTCAAGGACGGCTTTATCCTCGTAAATGTAGCCCAGACAACCAACCGTCACGCCGAGAAATTTTTTCGTCGTCTGATTAATTTTTTCGGCAACCTCGTAGCACTCTTCTTCCTCGCGAATGCGATTGACGACAAGTTTTATGTTGCGCCTGTCGGTGTAGGTGCTGTAGGCTTTTACGACGGCGTAGGCGTCGGCAAGGGCAGTCGGTTCGGGCGTCGTGATAAGCAAGACTTCTTCCGCCGCGAGGACAAATTCAATCACGTTTCGATTCAAGCCCGCGCCCGTGTCGATTATGATAATATTCGCCATTTCTGCGCAACGACTCAATTTTTTGTGAAGTCTTTTCTGCTCAAGGCGATTCAAATTCAAAGCCGCCTCGACACCCGCCACGCCCGAAATATATTTTACGCCCGCCGCGCCTTCCTCGACAACGTCCTCCAATTCGACGCCGTCTTCCAAAAGGTCAATCAAGCTGCGATTCGTGACGGAACCCATTAAAAGATTAACATTCGCCATGCCGATATCCGCATCAATCAGCATGACTTGTTGCCCCGCCAACTGCAAGCCGACTGCCAAATTTACTGCAAGATTGGTTTTGCCGACGCCACCCTTGCCGGAAGTGATTGCAATAACCCGCGTGTCCTCCGGCACGTCGAAATAAAGTTCGCCTATCTGCCGCGCCAAAGCTTCCGTCTCTGCGCGTTCTTCAAGCAATTTTCTAAGCCCGGATGCTTGATCAGACATTTTCTTTACCTCGTCACAGCTCGTCGACTTTCTTAAAGAGGAGCTTCGCAAGAACATCGGCACCGGCTCGCTCAATATCATCGGGGACGCTCTGCCCCGTCGTTATGTATGACAGCGAATATTTTTTGTCGCGCAGAAGATTTATAATCATGCCGAGACTTGCCGTTTCGTCTATCTTCGTGAAAATTATTTTGTCCGGTTCGATTTGCGAAAACTTATTCATGATTTGGCGGGCGTCGGTAAATTTTGTCGTCGCGCTGATTACCAAATGCTTTTCGATTCGCGGATTGATTCGCAAAAATTCTTCAAGCTCGCGCATTTGATATTCGTTATGCTGACTGCGCCCCGCCGTGTCGATTAAAATCAATTCTTTATCGCGGTGGCGTTCGAGGGCAGAGGCAAGCTCTTGAGGATTGTAGACGATTTCCAGCGGCAATTCCAAAATGTCGGAATAAGTTTTGAGCTGTTCGACGGCGGAAATCCTGTAAGTGTCTGCTGTTATCAACGCGACGTCCGTCCTCTGCTCCAAGACAAACTTCGCGGCGATTTTTGCAAGCGTCGTGGTTTTTCCGACACCCGTCGTGCCCAACAGCGCGACAATCCTCACGCCGTGCCGATTGAGTTTCACGCCGTCGGAAAATTTTATGTGTTCGTTCAGATAATTAATCAACGTGGCTTTGGCGGCGGGCGTGTGAACGTCAACCAAAGTTTCGCCGGCATTTGCTTGAGCTGCCATCTCGTTTAAAATTTCCTCGTCGACCTCTTGCCGCTTCAAAGCCTCGTGCAAAGAGATTGTCCCTTGATTCGCGCCGCGTCCCAAGACTTCCGCCAGCAACGCTTTCATCTGCGCGATTTCCGCTTCAAGCCGCTGAATTTTTTCTTCGTTCTGCGGATTGCTTGAGGGCTGAACGATTACGCTTTGTTGTCCCTGTTGTTGCAAGCGGAGTTGTTCGGCTGCCTGCGCCTGTGCTTGAGCGATTGCCGCCTGTTGAATCATTTGCATTTGATTGAATTGCGCCATAATCATCGCTTGCGTCTGCGCCATTTGCTCTTGCGTGAAGACCGCGCCTTGTTGAGGCGATTGTTCTTCCGAAGCTTGAGGATTTTCTTC
>CAMVAG010000096.1 GCA_947165405.1 uncultured Selenomonadales bacterium | reverse complement strand
GTATGACGAAAAAATTTTTGTTCCATTGATTTGTGCCCGGCATGATGACTGCGACACATAATGTCAAAATTGTCACCAGCAAAACCGCGCCGCATGCGAAAAAATAAATTTGTTCCAAACTCATTCCTCTAAACCTCACAACGAAAACGGATAGCGGAGGTTTTTTTATTGCGCTCGAACATTTTCCGCCGTTATCGGCTTGAGTGTAAAGCCGCTGGCTCCCGTGCTCCACGCGTCGAAGGAATATTCGATGTACGCCGTCAAATATACAATATTTGTGCGCGGATTTATCTCAAGCAGTGTTCGGCAAAGTTCAAAGCCGTTTGTTTTGCCCAATTCAATATCCAAAAACGCCAAAGCGATTCGATTTGCTTTTGCGAACTCGATTGCCTCCGACGGGCGCGTAAATCCCGTGACTATCGCGTTGGGCAGCACTTCTTCCAAAATCGGCAACGCTCCCGATAAAAATATCTTTCTGTCGTCAACCATGATGACGTTCGGCGCGTCTTCACTTTCTACCGCCGCCGAAATCAAAATATTTACGTCTGTGTCCAAATTTTTTGCCAGTCGCGTAATCATTAAAGCATCCGGCAAGCGACTTCCGCTTTCCCAGCGCGCAATCGTCGAACGTGTCACATATAATCTTTCCGCCAATTCCCTCTGCGAAAGTTTTTTGTCTGTACGAAGTTTTCTCAAGGTTTCTGCAAACTGTATGCTCATTTTCTTTTCTCATTTCTTTTTTTTTGTAGTTTACTCTTGCAAGGAACGAAAGACAATAATTTTGCCTCTGAACAGGGTGACATTTTGGAACCCGCCTTGTTTGAACAAATGTAAAGTACGATAATATTTTTTCAGAGGAATGTGTATGAAAAATTTTGCAGACAAAGTTATCTACGGCGATTTTTACACAGTTGACGAGAAAAATCCCAAAGCTCAAGCGGCGGCGATTGCTGACGGCAAATTTATTTACGTCGGCGACGCTGACGGCGCAAAATCTTTCATCGGTGAAAGCACGAAGGTTGAACATTACGCGGGCGATATGATTCTGCCGGGATTTGTTGACGGTCACGCGCACGGCAATCTCGGCGGCTCAAAAATGTTGCTCATGTGCAAGCTGAACGATTGCAAAACTCTCGACGCGATTCGCGAACGGCTCAAAAAATTCATTGCGGAACATCCCGAAATGAAAAAAATTCAAGGCATGGGCTGGGACGACGCAACTTTTGGAGTCAACGGCCCGACTGCGGCGATGATTGACGACTTGACTGACAAACCCGTTGCGATGATTGATTACGGGCACCATTCATTTTGGTTGAACTCCGCCGCGATGAAACTCAAAAACATCACCAAAGACACTCCCGACATTTCTGACGGCGTGATTGTCCGTGACGCTGAAGGAAATCCGACAGGCTGTTTCCGCGAAGGCACAAGCATTTATTTCAATGACTTGCTGTATCATTTCACGGTTGAGGAATACAAGAAAGCACTTTTGGCTTATCAAGAAGTATTCCTTTCTATCGGTGTGACGATGACTTTCGACCCGATGGTTAATTACGATTACGGCTCGGAAAACGTCATGGAAGCTTATCACCAACTGGACGTTGAAGGCAAATTGAAACTTCGCGTGCACGGCGGCTATCAAGTCTTCGTCGATAAAAATCCCGTCGCGGACGTGGAAAACGCGATAAAGTGTCGTGAAAAATTCAAAGGCGACAGATTCTCTGTGGACAACATCAAAATTTTGCTTGACGGTGTTGTTGAAAGCGCGACGGCTTATCTTAACGAACCTTACAGCAACAGCACTGACGGCTATCGCGGTTTATTGCGCTTTGACCCGAAAACTTTA
Organism: uncultured Selenomonadales bacterium; assembly: GCA_947165405.1. Classification (GTDB taxonomy): domain Bacteria; phylum Bacillota; class Negativicutes; order Selenomonadales; family Selenomonadaceae; genus Quinella. The sequence continues at coordinate 6,555 of CAMVAG010000096.1, read as the reverse complement.
GCCGCCACGGTGAAAAAAGCCAACGATATGAATATTACAATGCACATTCACACAATCGGCGACGGTGCAATTAATGAGGCGTTGAATGCTTTTGAGAAAGCCGGTACTGCTCCTGCTCAACGTGCGTCACTCACTCACCTGCAAATTGTGAATCCTGCTGACATTGACCGCATGGCGAAACTCGGCGTCGTGGCAGTTACAAATCCCTATTGGTTTGTCAAGGAACCGAATTATCATACAAAATTATCGATGCCTTATCTCGGCGAGGAACGCGCTGAAAATCAATACCCGCTGAAAAGTTTCTTTGACAAAGGCGTTGTTGTAACTCAAGCCACCGATTATCCTGTCACGGCAGACTTAAGACCGATTAACGGAATACAAACCGCCGTAATCCGTCAAGTTCCCGGCGAACCCGAAACTTTGTTGAATCCGTCGGAACGCGTCACGGTCGAACAGATGATTAAGGCCGCGACTTTGAACGGCGCGTATCAGTTCAAATGCGAAGACACACTCGGCAGCATAACCGTCGGCAAAAAAGCTGATATGGTCGTGCTTGATTCGGACATCACTGCCTGCGCGCCCGAACACATTAACGACGCAAAAGTTATGCGCACAATGATTGAAGGCGAATGGGTTTACACCCGCGAAAAATAAAAATTTTTTGGAGGAATTACCATGAAAAACAACGTAGCAGACCTTGTCGTTTGCGGAAAAATTTTTACTTCTGAAGACAATCAAATCGTCGAGGCGTTCGCGGTTAAGGACGGCAAGTTTATTTACGTCGGCGACAAAAAAGGCGTCGAAGCTTTTATCGAAGACGGCAAGACGGAAGTCATCGACTACAGCGGCAAAGGGCTTGTCATGCCCACTTGCGGCAACGGTCACGCGCATTATTCAATCGGTCACGGCATTCCGAAAGTCGGAACGGCGATTAACAGAGAGATTACTCCGGAAAAATTTTTGTCTGAAATCGTTCCCGCCGCAGTCAAGAAGGCAAAAGACAACGGAGCGACGGCTATTTTCGGTTTCGGCTGGCAAGTCCTGCTGTTTGAAAAAAATATGCCGACTCGTCAAGATTTGGATAAAATTTGCAGCGATATTCCCATGTACTTTGCGGACGAGGAAGGGCACAAAGCTCTTGTGAACACTCTTTGCCTTGTCAACGCGGGAATCATGTCGAAAGACGGCACCGTCCTCAAAAGAGAAGTTCGCGGCGGCGAAATTGTCTTTGGTGACGACGGAACTCCGACCGGTTTTCTTAAGGAACAGGCCGGAACTTACACGCGCTCTTTCTTGGACAATGACAATCTCTTTTCCGTCGACTTTGCGAAAAAAATTCTGATTGACATTGAACAGCATCTGTTGTCCGAAGGCTACACGATGTATCTTGACGGCTGGGGCAATTATTTCTTCAATGAAAGCTACTTTAAAGCCGCGCAACAAAAAGACAAGGCAGGCGACCTGCATTTTGTCTTGGGCTTGAGTTATGAACTCGAAAGCTGGATGGATATTGATAAAAACTTGGAAAAAGCCCTCGACGTTCAAAAATATTCTTCCGAGCACGTAAAAACCAACTGGGTTAAACTTTTCATGGACGGCACGGTCGAAACGGGCACGGGCTTTGTTGAGCCGCTGTATTCGGGCGGGAAACAAGGTATCGCCAACTGGGAGGAAGACGAAGTCACCTACATTACGCGCAAGTCTAACGAAAAAGGTTTGAGCATGCATATTCACACGATGGGCAATAAAGCTGTCAATCGCGCCGTCAACGCATACATAAACGGCGGCAAAGATGAACTTCGCAACACTCTTGTCCACGTTCACCAAGTTTTTCCGACGGATTATAAGCGCATGGCAGACCACAACATTTACGTGACCGAAGGAATGCTTTGGCATCATGTTGAAGACGAAGTTCAAAAAGTTTTGCCCGACATGGTGCCCGAAGGCATGGGCGACAAAAGTTATCCGATGAAATCATTCTTCGATAACGGCGTTCAAGTGACTTCGCACTCGGATTTCCCCGCACTCTCCGGCAGCCCCGATGACCCGTTCGGAATTATTGAAATTGCAGTAACAGGGCAATGTTTCATGGAAAAAGGAAAGCCTTGGTGGACTGAAGAACTGATAACTCGCGAACAGGCTATCACGGCTTTGACAATCAACGTCGCAAAGCAAATGTTCCTTGAGAACGAACGCGGCAGTATCAGCAACGGAAAATATGCCGACTTCCTCCTCGTGACAAAAGATGTTTTGACTTGTCCCGTGACGGAAATTCACACTGCCAAACCTGCGGCGACTTACTTTGAAGGCAAAAAAGTTTATGGAGCATGAGGCATTATGGACGTAAAAGCATTACTGCGCGCGCAATACGGCGAAAACAAACGAATCACTGATGACAATTATGACAAGTCGCTGGCAGTCAAATGCGTCAATGGCACCTTTGTCGGCAAGCGGACGGAAAATATCATTTCGTACAGAGGCATTCCGTTCGTCGGCAAGCAACCTGTCGGAAATCTGCGCTGGAAAGCTCCCGTTGACATTGTTCCCGATAACGGCATTTACGAGGCGTATCACAACGCAAAAAGTGCCTACGGCAATGAAAACTTCGAGGTCGGCTCCCTTTTCTATCTTGATGAAGATTGCTTATATCTGAACGTGTGGAAAGCGGACGAAACCTCTGCGCAGAAAAAAACTGTAATGGTTTGGATTCACGGCGGAGCGTTTGAGGCGGGCGGCACCGTCGACCCGATGTTTGACTGTCACAATTTCGTTAAAGAAAATCCCGACGTTATCGTCGTGACAATCGCTTACAGGCTCGGCGTCTTCGGCTTTTTACATTTATCCCATTTATCGGACGGCAAAGACTATCCCGACGCACAAAATTTGGGACTGCTTGACCAAATTGCGGCTTTGAAGTGGGTGCACGAAAACATTTCAAATTTCGGCGGCGACCCCGACAACGTGACGATTTTCGGCGAATCGGCAGGCGCGGGAAGTTGTACATTGCTCCCGCTGATTCCCGGCTCGCAAAAATATTTTAAACACGTCATTGCCGAAAGCGGCGCGCCCAACCAAACGCGGTCTTCGGAAGAATGTATCGCTTGCACGAATGAATTGCTGGACGTGCTCGGCTGCAAAACCGTCGCCGAATTGCTCAAGGTCGACGCCCAAAAAATTTTTGAAGCATCAGCCGTACTCTTCCTGCGCCAATTTCCCGAACGTGACGGAAAATATTTGCCGTTGGAACCGTTTGAGGCTTATGCGAACGGCGCGGCGAAGGACATCGATTTTCTTATCGGCTGCAACAAAGACGAAATGAATTTCTTCGTGTACAGTTTCGGCTTGGAAGGTTGGAACGCGTGGGCGGCTGAACGCAAGACGAAAAAACTTGCCCAATTCACCGACGCGGAGAAAAAACTTGCCGAAAGTTTCCGGAACGATATGCAGTGTGAAGATTGGGAACGTGACAGCCGTCTTTTCAGCCAAATTTGGTTCAATGCGCCGATTATCAAGTTGGCGGAGAGTTTGACAAAAGGCGGCGGCAAATCTTACGCTTATTATTTCACGCCCGAATCCTCTTTGCCGATAATGAAATGCGGACACGCCATTGAGCTTGCGGTTGTTTTCAATCACCCCGAAATAACCGGCGACACGGGCAGAGTATTCGACGAAACTTTTTCAAAGACAATGCGCAAGATGTGGATTCAGTTCGCCAAGACAGGCAACCCGTCACTTGGCGCGGAAATTTCTCCCGACGGCAAGAAAAAAGACTGGCCGCTCTACGACACGGAAAACAAACAAGTTATGGTCTTCGACGAGTTCAACATTCACCCCGAAAAGGAATCTGCGCTTAAAATCGTCGATTGGGACAGAACCTATTCCCTTACCAAATATTATATGATTTAATTTCGAATAATCAGCTGCAGGGCAGAGGGATTGAATCTCTCTGCCTTTACTTGCGGCGAAATGAGGATTAACATGAAGAAACGCAATTTTATTCGATTGTTTGAACGAAAAAAAAGCCGAATAGACTCACGCATAAAACGTGATTATATCGAAAACGGAATTGCGACGGTGCATTGTTGTATTTCCGATTACAACGACATAATCAACACATACAGCTCCAAAGACCAAGAAAGCTTGAATCCGGATTTTGTCGATTTTCTCCAAGATGCCGCAGGCCCCATTCCCGATGAATGTCCGCTTGTCTTGAATGTCATTGGGGATTGCTTATCGGCAGACGAGAAAAAAATTATCAAAGAAATTATTCGCGATGATTTTTCTTACAGGCTCGGTCTTGTCGAAAAGGAACAGGATCACGAATTTAAAATGTTTATCTTTATGCTCGTCGGCTTAATCATCAGCGGTCTGCTTTTGTGGTTGACAGTTCCTCTTGACGAAGTGCCGCGCGAAATTTTTATCGTATTCTTTTGGTTTTTCGGTGACAGAATGTTTGAATACCTCTTCATAACGGGACGCGAACTTCGGCAGGAACAACGTCTTGCCGGGCGGTTGGCAAGTATCAAAGTTATTTTTTCGGACACTTATAAAAAAATGCATTACACGGAAGAGCAAATCAGTCAGTTGTACGCCGAACTTGACTTGGAACAGTGAGCGCGTTGGGGTGAAGAATGAAAAAAATATTTACGATTGACGATTTATTTATTGCGCTCGTGGCGGCGGTCGGATATGGATTCACTTTTGAAATCCCGAAAATTTTAGGCTGCCCCGAATGGCTGTCCATAGCGAGCTGTTTAGTTGTCGGAATGATTCTGGAATGGCTGATATACAAAATTATTTTCAGCAAAACCGTACAGAATAAGCCCGCGTACAGATTCACGGCGTTTGCAGTGCTGATTATTATTTTTTTGGTTGCAATTCAAATCGCCACGAGGCTGGAAATTTCAGTGCTAAATTACGTCGAGGAACAGTTTCAATTCGTCATCATTCCTCCGATATTAATTTTCGCGTTCAATATGGCTCTTCGCCGTTATCGCATAAAAAAATCCGCGAACGCTACGGCGACGGGAGCGACGGCTTTTTATTTGATGACGTTATGAAAAAAAGCGACATCGAGGAATTGAATCGGCAGAATCGGCAAATTCACGGCGCATTTGATGAGGGCTGTGCGGTAAAGACAAAAACAGGCGTCTTCGTCGGGGAAAAAGAGAAGAATACAATTTTTTTTACAGGTATTCCCTACGCCAAGCCTCCTGTCGGAAAACTTCGCTGGAAAGCTCCTCAACCGTTGCCCGAATCAAATGATGTCTTCGAAGCAAAAAATTTTGGCGCGTCCGCGATTCAAGTCGATTACGACGGTTCGTTCTTGAAGCACCACAGACAAAGCGAGGATTGTTTGACGCTGAATATTTGTATCGCAAGCAAGCGGACGAAGCAGAAAAAGCCGGTCATCGTATTTTTTCATCACGGCGATTTTACATACGGCGGTTCTGCCGACCCGCTGTTGCACGGCGACGACTTTATCAAAATTTATCCCGACAGCGTCGGCGTCACCTTCAATTATCGTCTCGGGCTCTTCGGCTTCATTGATTTTTCCGAAATTCCCGGCGGCGAGGATTATCCCGACGCGCTCAATCTCGGCTTGCTCGACCAAATCGCGGCACTTCGCTGGATTAAAGAGAATATCTCTGCTTTTGGCGGCGACCCGGAAAAAATTACCGTTATGGGTTTTGAATCGGGAGCATTGAGCTTAAGTTTGCTTGCGGCGTGCGAACAGGCAAAGGGATTGTTCCAAAAAGCGTTCATATTTTACGGCGACCCGATGTTCACTTACAGTACGCCGGAAGCGTCTCGCAATTTGGCGAAAAAACTTCTGCAAGAGACTTCGACAACGAATATGGAAGAGCTTATGCAACTTTCGACGCAAAAATTGAAAGACGCGCAGCAAAAACTTTCATTGGACTTGGCGTCCGGTCCGACACGCGACGGAAAATTGATTCCGTTGGATATGTACGCCGCATATCGTGACGGACCGGTTTCCGGAATAGAATTTATCATCGGAATTCCGAGCAACGAGCGACAAATTTATAAATCCGTTGTCGGCGAGAAAAAATACGAAGATTTTATATCTAAAGAGCTGCAAGACATTCTTCTTTTCCTTGACAAAAATTATCCCGCCGAAGCAAACGACATAAGAGCTTATATCGACGAAAAAAAATCTGCGATGCCCGAATTGGAAGCAAAAGCGAAGGTATATGAACAATTCTACACGTTGGACACCTATTATTGCGCAAAAAAATTGACGGAAGGCGGAAATAAAGTTCATCTGCTGTATTGGAACGTAAAGCCGCTGATTGAAAATCTGGGTTCGGGCACTGTGGACGTTGCAGCGGCATTTTTGGGAAGTCGCAAGGCGGTGCAGCTGTACGGAAACGTGCAAAATCACGATATAGCCGAGACATTGCAGAAATTATTCAGAAAATTTGGGAGCGGGGACGAACTGCAACTTTTCAATAACGAAATCAAAGGAATCGGTGCCATAGACTGGAAAGAATTTCCTGCCGCGCTCATTGTGTCAGAGAAAGCCTTTAAATG
>CAMVAG010000095.1 GCA_947165405.1 uncultured Selenomonadales bacterium | reverse complement strand
TTTTCGTGCATGGAAATCCAAGCGGTCGTTCCTTGAACACCCGCGACCACTACCATTTGTTCGGCTGTCCTCGCGGCGGGAAGATTCTTAACCCATTGCGGTGAAGGCGTCGCTGCCTGCGCGGTCTGACAAAGCACAATCATCAACGCTACCAATCCCAAAAAAAGTTTTCTCATGACATTACATCCTTTCACTAAAATCAAGAATTCCCAGCTGACGCAAAATTTTTTCGGCAGTGGACTTACGCCTATAGTAGCTCATTTCTGATGGAAAAGTATCGTAGAATTTACCTAGAGCTATGGCTTGCATTTGTGTGACGAGCGGAACAAAAGGTACACCGCCTGACGAAAAATGTTTTTTGGCTAAAGGAGTTTTCGGCAACAAGGCGTTACTGTCATGCTTGCACAAAATTTGAGCGTCTTCCGCGACTTCTGCCAACCAACGGCTACGAAGATTTTTTTTGTCAAAATATGATAACACGCCAGGTTCTTCACGCCGCCAATCCCAATGAACGCGGAGCAAATTATATGTGCCATCGCGCTCTATAATTTCAATAACGTCACCTTCCTCAATAGCGTTGCCGTTTCTGTCTTTGAATTCACTAAAATCTCTCATGACATTACATCCTTTCCGGAGCCGAGACTCCCAATAAATTTAACGCGTGTTCAATCGTGTGTCGAGTGACTTTAAGCAGGGCAAGCCGAGCCTTAGCCAAATCCTCTTCGACACCCAAAATCCTGCAGTCGCGATAAAATGCGCTGAAGGTCGACGCCAAATCGTAAACGTAGCGGGCGATTCGTTGCGGCGCGTATTCGGCGGCAGCCTTTTCGATTTCGTCGGGGTACTCAAAAATTTTGTTTATCAAATCAATTTCCGCCGTCGAATTCATCAAAGAAAATTTCGGATTAATTCCCAATTCCTCATTCCCAATTCCCAATTGAATCAAGCCTGCCTCTTTGGCTTGACGGAAGATTGAACAAATCCTCGCGTGAGCATATTGAATGTAGTAAACGGGATTGTCCGCGCTTTGAGACTTAGCCAAATCCAAATCGAAATCAAGTTGGCTGTCAGTCGAACGCATGAGGAAAAAATATCTCGCCGCGTCCGTTCCGACTTCCTCCATAAGTTCGCGCAAGGGAATCGCCGTGCCTGCCCGCTTGGACATTTTGACAGCTTCGCCGCCTCTGAAGAGACTAACCATTTGCAGGAAAATAATTTTCAACTTGTCAGCGTCGTAGCCGAGCATTGTCATTGCCGCCTTGACACGCGCAACGTAGCCGTGATGATCTGCTCCCCAAATATTTATCAGCTCGCCGAAGCCGCGATCGAATTTATTTTTGTGATAGGAAATGTCTGCGGCAAGGTAAGTCGGCTCTCCGTTTTCGCGAACGACAACGCGGTCTTTGTCGTCGCCGTATTTGGAACTCGCAAGCCAAAGCGCGCCGTCTTTTTCGTAAATGCCTCCGTTTGCTTTGAGCAATTCAATCGCCGCGTTAATTTTTTCGGGGTGCAAAGTTCTTTCGCTGAACCAAAAATCAAAGTTCACACGGAATTTTTCCAAGTCGTCTTGAAGCTCAAGCATCTTGTCGCGGTAAGCAAGCTCGCCCAAAATTTTCAAGCGTTCCTCTTCGGGCAAGGACAAAAATTTATCGCCGTGCCTCGCAATGATTCTCTTGGTCGTGTCGATAATATCCTCGCCGCGATAACAATCCTCCGGCAACGGAACATCTTGCCCGTGAAGTTGAAGATAACGGACGTTGACGGATTTTGTAAGCTTGTCCATTTGATTGCCGGCGTCGTTGATGTAATATTCGCTCTCGACGTTGTAGCCCGCCGCCCGCATGATGTTGACGATAGCCGAACCCGCCGCCGCGCCTCTGCCGTGACCGACATGCAAAAGCCCGGTAGGATTCGCGCTGACGTATTCGATTTGAATCGTGACATTGTTTTTGCAAGGCAGGTGTCCGAAATTTTTTCCCGCGTCGTAAATTTTTTTGAGCTCGTGATAAATCACGTCGGGCTTGAGATAAAAATTCATGAAGCCCGCGCCCGCAATTTCAATCCTGTCGAAGAGGGCGGAGGTGATTCGCGATTTAATTTCTTCGGCGATTTTGCGAGGCGACGTGCGAAAAATTTTTGCGGTCTGCATGGCGAAGTTCGTAGCGAAATCTCCGAAGTCTTTTTTCGGCGGAACTTCCAACGCAACTTCGGGCAAGGCGTCCGAAAATTTCAATGCGCCGTCTTTCATTGCCGCCTCGACTGCCGATTTGATTGCCTCCGCGATTTTATCTTTGGTCTGCAATTTTTTCCCTCCCGTAAAATTTTTTGATAATATTCGGCGGAAGGCAGTTTATTCCTGCGCGGCATTGACACTGAAAAATAAATGTGATTTAATCGACGCGAGCGGATGTGGCGGAATTGGCAGACGCGCCGGACTTAGGATCCGTTGCCTTCGGGCGTGAGGGTTCGACCCCCTCCATCCGCACCAGTTTAGTGGTTAGGGACTGTTGGTAAATTGCTTTTTAAAAGTTTCTTCATACTTTCTTTGTCGGCGTCAAAGAAAGTATGCAAAGAAAGACGCTTTGACCGGCTGTAAAAACATCCATGTTTTTAACGCCGGCGGCCGTCGTCCGTGACGGCCGGGTTTGCGCTCACCGTTGCTTTTCGATTTACCGACACGCTCCGGCGATTAGTGATTAATGATTAGCGGAGGCGATTTTATGAATTGGGTATTACTTTTAATCGCGGCTTATCTTATCGGCTCGATACCGACGGGATTGATTCTCGGCAAAGCCATCTGGAAAAAAGATTTGCGGCAATACGGCTCGCACAACATCGGCGCAACAAATGCTTGGAGGATTCTCGGCAGGAAAGCCGGGCTTTTAATTTTTATCCTCGACTTCCTTAAAGGTCAAGTCGGTGTCTTGCTCGGTGCATGGCTTTTTGCTTTGCCGGGCGCGATGGTCTTGGGAGGATTCGCCGCGATAATCGGTCACATGTTCCCGATTTTCTTGGGCTTCAAAGGCGGCAAGGGTGTTGCGACCGCGCTCGGTGTTATCGCCGCGCTCATGCCGAAAGTCACGGCGATTGTCTTTGTCGTTTGGCTCGTGCTCACTTTAATCACGCGATATGTTTCTGTTGCCTCAATCGTCGCCGCTGTCTTGACGCCGATTCTTGCCGCTGTCTTCAAAGAGCCGACGATTTATTTCCTCTTTGTATTACTCGCGGCTGTTGTTATCGTCTTCCGCCACAGAGAAAATATCCAACGCCTCAAAGCCGGTCGCGAAAATAAATTCTAAAACTTTGGAGAGATAATTTATCGTGCTTAAGAAAATATTTTTAATCTTCGCGCTGATAATTTTTACGGCGTCAAGTGTCGAGGCGGCTGAAGAAAACAATCCTCCGTTTGATTCTCTTGCGTCGACTTACGTCGAGGGCGGCCGCGAATTTTTAAATCTCATTCGCATGAAAGACGACGGCGAACTTTTATTCATGGTTGCCGCAAGGAAAGTGCAAGGCATCGCTCTTGTTCCTTATTCGCGCAGCGTTTACGACTTCTACTTGAACAAAGACCAAACGGGAAGTTATCCGCCGCTGATTTTCGGGATGATGTTTCCCGACGAGCAACGCCCCCAAATTGATGACAACTTGGGCGATTGGCAAGGGAATATGCATTTGCTTCCGGTCTATGCTCTGTTCGAAGTCAAAGACGGACAAATTATTTGCGACAAGCCGTTTTATTCGGCAAGCGGCTTGAATCCCAAGCACTATCACGGCACGATAAGGAATACCGACCATGAAAAGCTGATTGAAATTTTTATGACGCACATGCCGCGCCTTCATGAAATCATCGCCGCGCAAAATATTTCTTTACCGTAAAAAATTTTTCCCCGTTCGGCGCGGGGAATTTTTTTTGGCTTAAAGCAAGTTTTATGATACAATTCGCGGCAAGAACATTTTTAACTCGGCAGGAGGGGCGGACTTATGGACGAGTTGCTGAACTATCTGATTGTAATTTTGATGACGACGGGCGTTATCTTCGGCGGGAAGGCGTTTTGGGATTGGAAAAAAAATCGGACGCCGCAACTTGATTTAACAGAGTTGGAGTCGGAGCGGGCGCAGTATTTGCAAGAGAATTTCGACAAGGCAACCGCCGATTACAATTATTTGGAGGAGGCACGAGAAAATTTATCCGACCGCGAACTTTCCAATCAACTGAGGCGACTTCAGCGGACGGCGAAAAATCTTTTGAATCACCTTGAAAAAAATCCCGAACGAATTGCGCTGGCTTACAAGTTCATTGATTATTATCAAGACCGCGCCGTTAAAATCGTCAAGCAATATCAGGAGCTTGAGGAAACGGAGCTTTCGACAAACAAAGTTCAAGAGCTCAAGGCGCGCATGAAGCAGACGCTTGCCGCGTTGGAAGAAGCCTACCAAGACCAATTCGAACACGTCCTAAACGACCAGATTATTTCTGCCGACGCGGAGCTTAAAGTCATGGAGCAACAACTCAACGCCGAAGGAATTCACACAAAGACAATCGACGTGGGCGCTGTCGACGAATACGGCAACGTTCGGATTGATACCGACTTGCAAGGGCAGCCTATGCAACTTGAGCCGCAACGAAAATTTTTTCCGCAAGGCATGCAACGGAGGCGGCGTGGTGAAGTCGACGCTCACCCGATTGATTTGCCCTTCTCCGAAGAAGACCGCCCGCAAATCGTTCAAACGAAATTGATTCAATCGGCTTTGGCAATTTTTCTCGGCTCGTTCGGCGCGCACAAATTTTATCAAGGCAAGACGATTCAAGGCGTGATTTATTTCCTGTTGAGCTGGACGACGTTGCCGATGTGGATAAGCATTGTCGAGGGCATTCGCTATCTTTTCATGCCCGTCGAAGATTTTTACAATCAATACATAAAAGACAAGAGGAGAGATAAACATGGCAGACATAAACCTTAACGACTTGATGGCAAAGAAAAAAATTTCCGCCACGACGGAGCAGGCAATCGTTCCCGTCGAGCCGGCAAAAGAAATCGCGAAAGTCACTCAACAAATCGAAACCCTCACGCCGGAAGAAAAAGCTCAAGTTCAATCAATCAAAGACTCAATCGACTTGACGGATTCAAGTACGCCGCTTTCATTCGGTGCGCCCGCGCAAAAAGAAATCGCGCAATTCTCCGACAGCATCCTCGCAAAAGTTCGTGCAAAAGATTCGGGCGAAGTCGGCACGCTTTTAAATGACCTCGTCGGCAAAGTCAAAGGCTTCGACGTGACAAAAAAGAACAACAGCTTTTTGAGCAACTTGCCGATTATCGGTTCGATTGTCGGCAAGGCGGAGGATGTCATGCAGGGCTACGAAAAACTTTCGACGCAGGTGGAAAAGATTCAAGCCGGCTTGGAAAATTCCAAAGTCAAAATGCTGGAGGATGTCGTCATGTTCGACACGCTCTATCAAAAAAATTTGGAATACTTCAAAGCTCTGCAACTTTACATTCGCGCCGGCGAGGAAAAACTCGACGAAATGCGCACGATAACTTTGCCCAAGCTCCGTGAACAGGCTGCGGCTTCGGGCGACCCTATGGCTGTGCAAGTCGTCAATGACTTTGAACAGAGCGTCGACCGCTTCGAGAAAAAAATTCACGACCTCAAGTTGAGTAAAACTTTGGCGATACAAACCGCGCCGCAAATCCGCTTGATTCAAAACAACGACAGAATTTTAATCGACCGCGTGCAATCGGCGATTTATCACACGATACCGCTTTGGAAAAATCAAATGGTTATCGCGCTCGGACTCACTCGGCAAAAAGAAGTTATCGAACTTCAGCAGGCGGTCAGCGACGCCACAAACGACCTCCTCCGCCGCAACGCCGAAATGCTCAAACAAAATTCAATCGACACGGCGAAGGCGAACGAACGAGGCATTGTCGACATTGAGACCGTCAAGAAAGTCAACGAGGATTTAATTTCGACGATTGAAGAGACGTTGCGCATTCAGCAGGAAGGACGGCAAAAACGTCAGGCGGCGGAAAAAGAACTTGTCGCGATTGAAGGACGCTTGAAGGACGCTTTGCTTAAAAACGCTCAACGCACTTGACCACTTGACGAGGAGAATTTTTTTATGCGCGAAGCAGTTGGAATACCGGCGGGCATTTTGGTTTATTCGGTATCGACAATCATATTGTTAATCGCAGTTGAAGTTACCTTCGCCAATCCCAACGAGTGGTCGACACTTATCACGGCGGCGACGGCTGTAATTTCTTTTGAAGTCACTTGCACGGCAGTAAAAAATTTTTCCAATGAAACAGGCGTAAAAATCGTCGGCTTAATGATTGCGCTCTTTTGGTTGGTATCTTTCGGAATTAATTTTTTCATCGGCGCGGAGGGCGTCATGGAATTTTTGAGCGGCGGACAAGATTCACAGTGGTTGGAAAATCTTAAGGAGTTGATAGAGGCTGTGTGGAATTTGAAAATTTGCGCAGGCGTTTCCGTCATACTCGCGTTTTGGACGCTGGGTAAATGAATAAAGACAGAGAATTTATCCAAAGGCGAATTACAAGAGTCGTCTTGGTTTTGCTTGCGTTGATGGGCGTTGTCGTTTTTCGATATGCTTGGCTTCAACTTGTTCAAGGCAGCGAACTTGCCGAGAGGATGCGTTATCAAGTCGGGCATGATTATTCCGTTCAATCGCCGCGAGGCACAATCGTTGACCGCAACGGGCGCGAGCTTGCCGTGAGCACCATGACAAAATCTCTTTTCGTCGACCCCAATCACGTCGAAAATCCCGCGCAGCTTGCAAAAGATTTATCGCCGCTTATCGACAAACCGGAATCAGATATTTTGGAAGACATTGCAGTCGGCGGAGGTTTCTCTTGGGTTAAGCGGCGGCTTGAGCAATCGGAATACGAGGCTGTGCGCGCTCTGATTCGTGAAAAAGGTTACGCCGTATGTTTGGGCTTTCGCGACGAGGCAAAACGCTACTACCCCAACGATGTTCTTGCGGCAAATGTTTTGGGCTTCGTGGGCACCGACGACAAAGGGCTTGACGGTATCGAACAGGCTTTGGATAAATACATCAAAGGCGAGGTCACCGAATCATTTATCTACGCCGACACGCAGGAACGCCCGATTTTAGAATCAATCTTCACGCCGCACGGCTATCAGGGCGACCGTTGCAAGACGATTCAGCTGACGATTGACAGCGCGATTCAATTTATCGTCGAACAGGAACTTGACAAGGCAATGGCGGAAAACGACCCCGTCGCGATAACTTGCATTGCAATGGATCCTCGAACGGGCGAAATTTTGGCAATGGCAAATCGTCCTTCCTACAACCCGAATCGTTTCTGGGATTACGACCAAGAAGTTTGGAAGAATAAATCCGTTTCATACCTTTACGAGCCCGGCTCGACTTTCAAAGCTGTGGTTGCGGGTGCTTTGTTGCAAGAGGGTATCGTTGCCCCGAATCAACCTTTCGACGACCCCGGCTACGTTATGTTTTCCGGCAAAAAAATTCAGAACTGGAACGGCGCAAGCTTCGGCTACGTGACGTTCGCGGATGTCGTCAAGCAATCGCTCAACACGGGCTTTGCGATTTTCGGCTACAAGTTGGGCGCGGAAAAACTTATCGGCTACGCGAGGCTTTTCGGCTTCGGCGAACCGACCGGCATTGAACTTCCCGGCGAAGAGGCAGGCATCCTCTACAATCCCGACGAGATGGTTGATTCGGATATCGCGACAATGTCAATCGGGCAGAGCATTGCGGTCACGCCTCTCCAACTTATCACGGCTTTTTGTGCCATTGCCAACGACGGAATTTTACTCAAGCCGCACATTGTCAAATCGATTAAAAATGCAAACGGCTCGACTTACGCCGAAACTCACATTGAGGAAGTTCGGCGGACGATTGATTCACCGACGGATAAAACTTTAATCGGTCTGCTTGAACAGGTCGTGGCTGCGGGCGGCGGCGGCAAGGCTTCTGTTCGCGGCTATCGTGTGGCAGGCAAGACGGGCACCGCTCAAAAAGTCAGCGAATACGGTATGGGCTACGACGAGGGAAAATATATCGCCTCGTTTTGCGGCTTTGCTCCCGTTGAAAATCCTCAAGTCGCGTTGCTTGTCGTGATTGACGAGCCGTATGGAACTTTTTACGGCGGACAAATTGCCGCGCCCGTTGCAAGCAGAATTTTTTCTCAAATCTTTCGTTACATGAGGATTGAGCCCAGCGATGCGCCGCTCGGTTTGGATTCGGACGAACTTGGTGCGGAAGTCGGCGAGGGCGATGCCTCAATTCACGCCTTGCCGCAAAGAGAAAGACCAAGAGAGCCGGAGCCCAAAATTGAAACGCCGCACGAAGAGATTGCGCCCGAAGCTGCACGCGTTCCGAATTTTTACGGCAAGAGCATTCGTGAGGC
>CAMVAG010000094.1 GCA_947165405.1 uncultured Selenomonadales bacterium | reverse complement strand
ATCGACCTCGACACCTACGTTGCAAGAAAAAATTTGCCCCGCGTCGATTACATCAAGCTCGACATCGAGGGCGCGGAATTGGAAATGCTTCACGGCGCGGCGAAAACAATCACCCGTTGCAAACCGAAAATGGCTGTCAGCGCCTATCACAAGCCCGAAGATTTATGGTCGCTCGCAACTTATATAAAATCTTTGCGCCCCGATTATGAATTTGAGTTCCGCCACTATAGAATCGACAGCTCGGATTACATTCTCAATGATGAAGAGCGCAGGGTCTTGAGATATTTCGGATTAAATTATCTTGTGCCTACCCCTTGGGAAATGGTTCTTTATTGCCGATAAAAATCATTTGCCGATACAGAACTTGGAAAAAATTTCGTTGATAACGTCTTCGCTGACAGATTCGCCCGTCAATTCGCTCAAGCATTCGAGGGCGGCTCGTAAGTCAATCGAAACAAAATCAATCCCGACGTTTTGACGAATCGTCTCTTGAGCCTCGCGCAGATGTTTGACGGCTTGTCGCAAAAGATTGGCCTCGCGTTCGTCGCGGACGAAGCTCATTTCAAAATCAATCGTGCCGACTCGTTCGGTTATCGCGTTAAAAAATTTTTCGACGCCCGCCCCGCTCTTGAGAGAAATCTCAAAACAATGCGTAATGCGCAATGCGTAATGCGCAATTTTTTTTTCAATTTCTTCGGCGGTCGTGACGCAAGGCAAATCAATCTTGGTCAGCAAAATAATCGCGTCGCGATTCGGCAAAAGCTTAAAAATTTCCTCGTCCTCGTTGTCAAGCGGTCTTGATGCGTCGAAAAGCGCAAGAATCAATTCGGCGCGCTCGGCACAATCTTTGGCGCGGGCAATGCCGATTTTTTCGACGGCGTCATTTGAATTTCTGATGCCTGCCGTGTCGATAATCTTCAAGGGGACGCCGCCGACGTTGACGAATTCCTCAATTTGGTCGCGTGTCGTGCCGGGAATGTCCGTGACGATTGCGCGTTCGGTCTTCGCGAAAAAATTCAGCAGGCTCGACTTGCCGACATTGGGCTTGCCGATTATCGCCGTCTCCAAACCTTCACGCAAAATTTTTCCCGCCGATTGATTCTCCAAAAATTTATTGAGCTTGAGAATTTGCTCCGAAATATTTTTGTCGACTTCGTTCAAAGTCACGTCGTCGAGGTCGTCTTCGGGAAAGTCAATTGTCGCCTCAATGTGCGCCGTCGAATTTAAAATAGCCTGCCGTATCTCGCGAATCGTCTTTGAAGTTTTGCCCGCCAACTGATTTTGCGCAACGGTCAACGCGGCTGTGGTTTTGGCTTGAATCACGTCGAGGACAGCTTGCGCCTGTGTCAAGTCGATTCGCCCGTTGAGGAAGGCTCGCTTTGTGAATTCGCCGCGCTCGGCAGGACGTGCTCCCGCCTCGAACGTAAGCTTTAAAATTTCGCGCAAGACAACGCTCCCGCCGTGACATTGCAGCTCAACGACATTCTCCCGCGTGTAAGATTTCGGGGCGCGCATGACAAGAGCAATCGCCTCGTCGACGACTTCGCCCGAAAAATTTTTCACGTGCCCGAAAATAATTTTCCTGTCTTCGATTTGAGTGAGCGGCTTGTCAAAAATTTTTTCGGCAACGGCAATCGAATCCTCGCCGCTGATTCGAATAATCCCGACGCCGGAATTACCTGCCGCTGTCGCAAGCGCGCTTATCGTATCCTTCACGGTATCACCTTCAAAAAAAAACCCGCCGACTTGACGGGTAAAAATTTTTTATGTAAGAGAATTTTATTTGTAGTTGAATTGACCGAGAGCCCAGACTTTGCCGGAAATTCTTTGGATAGGTTTGTCGGCAGAGAATTCGAGCACGGGCGCAACATCCTCTTCGGGATAGACGAGGAGGCTGCAAGCTTCTTCGCCGTTCTGGAGGAAGAGTTCGATAACGGATTTGTCGACGAAGAGGCGGAAGTTCAGCTCAAGGTTCGTGAAGAGTTTGAACTTGCGAATGCCGATATTAACGTCGGTGTTCTTGCCGTCATTGAACGGACGAATGCCTTTGCCGCCGAGTTTCATGCCGTTGCGGTCGAGAGTGATGATTTGAGTATCGCGGTCGTATTTAATGACGAATTTTTCTTCGCCCCATCTTACGGCGACTTCAGCCTTGCGAGCCGCGCCGAAAGTGATTGTGATTTCGGATTCGGAACCGTCCGGCAAATTGACGGGAGTGCTTTGCACGTTGGAAACGTCAACGTCGGTGCGTTCGCCGCGAAGAGCTTCCATCTCTTTGACGGGCTGACTGCGGACTTTGCCTTGATGGATTGTAAGTTCACGAGGCATGGTCAAAGAATAAAGCCAACCGTCCTCTGCGGATTCGACTGTATCGGTGAGGTCGGGCATACCAACCCAGCCAATCATGATGTGGCGAGCTTCATTGGCGAAGACTTGCGGGGAATAGAAATCAAAGCCCTTGTCGAGTTCGTGGAATTTGCCGTGAATCATGTCGAGGCTGTCAACGGAGAAATGACCGATAAAGTAGCCGGCGAGGCAGTGATTCTGATATTTAAGTTCCTCGTGCTTGACGCCTTGCGGGCAGACAATGAGAACGTCCATATCTTCAAACTGCAAGAGGTTGGGGCATTCCCACATGTAGCCGAAATCGTAGTAATCGGTTTTGACTTCGCCGAGCAATTCCCAGCCGCCTTCAGGTTTTTCCTTGTAAATGAGGACTGCGCCGTTTGTCGGGCGGGAACTTTTTGAGGGGTCACTCATGCGTTGTGCCGCCATTGCGAAATAGCGGACGCCGTTGCGATAGAAGAAGTTGGGATCTCTGAAATGGGCGGTGTAACCTTCGGGATTGCCGTAAACTTGAATTTCATCCAACTGAATGGAGCCGTCGTCCAACATGGTGCCGAAACGCTGTGCAACCGTGCGCTGATAATTTTCGTCGCGGGCGTTGCAGGTGTAGAAGACACGAACCTTGCCATCCTCGACGAAACCGCAACCGCTGTGGCAACCGTCTTTGTCATGTTCGTCACGCGGCCAAAGGGAGAGTTCGGGCATCGTGTAGTTGATAAAATCTTTTGTCGCGGTGTGCATCCAAGATTTATTCTTGTGCCATTGTTTGTTTTCGGGAACGGGATTCCATTGGCAGAAGATGTGATAGGTGCCGTTGCAGTTGCAAAGACCGTTCGGGTCGCTTATCAGTGAATGAGGCGCGTCGATATGGAAGCGATTGTGCCAGCGGGTCGTGTAGGGAATTTCGCTGCGAACGCGCTCGTCGACTGCTTGCTTGTTGAACTTGGCCTTGATAGCCTCCAAGGTTTCACCGGATTTTTTTGCCATAAAAACTCCTCCTTAATTTTTTAATAAAGAAATAATCACCGTGACGACCATAGCTCCGATAGCCGCCATAGAAGTTATTGCCAAGTTGCGGACGTGCTTGCCCATGTCGCTGATACTGTTGCGAATTTCGCGAATGTCTTCTGCACGTTGATTGTCGCGGTCGCGCATCTCCGTTTTGAAGTCGCGCATTTCTTCAACGAACGCATTAAACTTCGCGTCTTGCAAAGCTAACTTCGTTTGGACTTCCGAATTGATTCTTTCTTGTTCCGTCATGACGAACACCTCCAATTTTATTTAAAAGAGCCGCGCCCGTATGAAATTTTCAAAACCAAACGAGCGCGGCAATGTTTCTAAATCAGAGGCGTGTGAAATTTTATTCGTCGTGTTTAAAGAGCGTGTAAGTCAAAGCGAAACCGACCGCGAAGGCGATTATATTGACGATAATGTACTGGAGAATCTGACCGTTCATGTAAAGGAGCATGCCGGGCAGAACCGTGATACCCATGCCTGTACCTGCGAGACCGAGGAAGCTGGAAACAGCACCGCCAGCCGCACCGCCTACGCAACCGAACATAAACGGCTTCATGAGACGGAGGTTAATACCGAAAATAGCCGGCTCTGTGATACCCAAGAACGCAGGAACCGTCGAGGAAATGTAAAGGGCACGTTTGCGCGGGTCTTGAGTTTTGAGCGAAACTGCCAATGCCGCACCACCTTGAGCGATCGTCGCGCAAGTGATAATCGCGTTGAAGGGGTCGGAGCCTTGAGTGGAGAGGAGGTAAATTTCCAAAGCACTGAAGACGTGGTGGACACCGAAGATAACGATAACCTGTTGCAAGCCGCCGATAATCAAACCGCCGACGACAGGAATCGTCAAGAAGTTTTGAACCGCGCCGAAGACGACGGATTCCAAACCGTGCATGATAGGACCGACTACCAAGAAGCCGAGAGCCATCGAGACTGTCAAGGTGAGGAACGGAGTAACGATAAGGTCAATCATATCGGGAATAAAAGTTTTCAAAAATTGCTGGAATTTAGCTGCGAAGATACCGAGAACGAGTGCCGGAAGAACGGAGCCTTGATAGCCGACGAGCGGAATTGTCACAAAGCCCAAATCGAGCGGGATAGGAGTTTTGCCGGCGTATTCGGGCAAAGCGGAAGCCTCAACCCATGTGAGACCTTTTTCCGCGATTTCAGCTGCCGAACCACCGACGACATAAGCATTAGGCAAACCGGGGAAGACGAGCATCAAACCTAAAACGATACCGATAACAGCTGTGCCGCCGAATTTGTTCATCGTCGACCAGCAGACCAATGCAGGCAAAAATGCAAACGCCGTATCAGTCAAAACTTGCGTCATTAATAAGAAGTTGGGATCCCATTCGCTGCCCATTGAAAGTATGGCACCGCGGCAACCCATGAAAAGACCTGTTGCAACGAGGACGGGGATAATCGGAACGAAAACGTCGCCGAGTGTACGAGAAATTTTTTGCATCAAGCTCATTTCGGCATAAGCAGCTTCTTTACCGCCGCCGCCCGCCAGTGCAGGTTTAAGCTTGATAAATTCTTCCGTGACTTTGTCGACGAAGCCCGTGCCGCAGATAATTTGATACTGTTGAGCCGCGAAGAATTGTCCTTTGACGCCTTCGATGTTCTCAATCTTTTTCTCTTGAATCTTGGACTTGTCGTTGACGATAAGGCGCAGACGTGTCGCGCAGTGCTCTGCCGTGCGGACGTTATCGGGGCCGCCGACATAATGCATAATCGACTTCGCAACGCGTTCCGCATCGGGCAATCCCGCAAACTGCTTAATGACATCGTCATCGTCAACGGGTCCGGCAGAGGCTGCTTCTTCTTCTGCCGCAGCTTTAGCCGTGACTTCCTGTCCGTCGAGTTCGACCGTGATGTCGCCGAAGTCTGCATGATTCGTGACGACAACCGGTGTCGTGGTTTCGTAGCCCGCCTTCTTGATTGCTTCCGGGCTGAATTCGAGCAGGAGCTGACCGCGTTTAATTTTGTCGCCCGCTTCTGCTTTCGGCGTGAAACCTTCGCCGTTCATTTTGACGGTGTCCATGCCGACGTGAATCAGCAATTCGATACCGTCATCCGATTTGAGACCGATAGCGTGCCCGGTCGGGAAGAAGACAGTAATTTCACCGTCGAAAGGCGAAAAAACTTGTCCCTTCGGATCTTGGACGGCCACGCCGCGTCCCATTGCGCCGCTCGCGAAAACGGGGTCGTTGATTGAATTCAACGGAACCAATTTACCGTTCAGCGGGCTGCTTATTCGGATGTCTTTTGCCATAAAAAACCACACCCCTCTAAAAAAAATAACCCACAATAATTTAATTGGTTATAAAACCTTCAACATTATACTTTTAGAAACTTTTAACGTCAACGCCCAAAAATTTTTTTCTTACAAAGTTTGTTACAGCAAAAAAAAATCTTCCGCCGAAAACGGAAGGAATCGAGGAAAAATTTTTTCAAAGAGCGGTGATAACCCAAAGATAATTTTTCGCGGCAAGCTCGTTGATTTTTTCAATCTGCGCGGGCGTGAGCTTTGAATTGATGTAAAGTTTGGGCGTCGTCTTGAAGAGAGGAACTTTGCGGGCGATAAGTCCGTGCGTCTTAAGAAATTCCATTGCCTCTGCCTCGTCTTGCAACGACTCGTCGGAAATTTTATCGCCGAAAACATCTTCGTACATTTTTTTTGTCTCGTTGTAAATCACGGGAGCCTCTGCCTCGCCGTAGAGAGCCGCCGCAACTTCCGTGAAATATTTTTTCTGCGTGAAGTCGGAAGTTATCAAACAGCCGCCGTGCTTTTTCAAAACGTCGCGGAGGTTGTCGAACATTTGGGCGCGCACCTCGTCGGTGAGATAAATAATCACGCCTTGCTCGATAATGCAAATTTCGCCTTTAAGCTTGTCCGCGCTCGCCATCATCCCGGCTTTGTCTTGGAGCCAAAAAGCATTGTACTCAACATTTCTTATCGCCTTCTTGCTGCCGAATTCTTCAAGGCACCAATCGCCGATAAGACAAACCGTTTGCAACTCGCCGACAATGACATTATGCCCCTCGTCGCCCAGAAGCATCGGGCGCGGTGAAAGACTGCAAGCCAAGTCCATGACGTTTTTATAATTTTTTTCGCGGACGTATTCCATTGCGGCGTGCATGTTCAATTCCTGATAGAGCGCGTTCGTCAATTCGATTCGTTCAAAGTCGTTGAGATTGTCCGGGTGGAAGAAGACGGGGCGGTCAATCAGTTTCAAAAATTTTTGTGCTTCGGGAATGCCTGCCGCTGCCAGCCATTGCAACTTGACTTGCGCGGAATACTCGACCATTTCAAATTCCGCTGCCCGCGCCGTCGTCGACAACATCAACGCGAACATTATCACGGCTAAAAATTTTTTCATTGGCAACACCTCATTTAAACTCGACAAACTCATTTATATTCGCGCCGCCTTTGGTCATGGGTTCGACGAAACTCCGCCAAACGTTCAAGACTATGACGCGAGGATTTTCCGTGTCTTCGAGGGCTTTGTTCAAGGCGTGAGCAAAATCTTCTTGCGTCGAGACCGCCTCCGCCGTTATACCGAAACTTTGAGCATAGGCGACGTAATCCGGCTGATAATCAAATTCGCAGGCAATGAATCGCTCCTTGTAAAAAACTTTTTGCAGTTGGCGAATCATGCCGAGACTTGTATTGTTGACAATCAGAGAAATTATTGGAAGCTTGAGGCGGGCGATTGTGTAGTATTCATTGCCCGTCATTTTAATTCCGCCGTCGCCGCTGACACAAATGACGCGCCGATTTTTTCCGTAGGCAAGTTGGGCACCCATTGCCGCAGGAAGTCCGAAGCCCATTGTTCCGAGCCCGCCCGAAGTCAACCAAGTGCGAGGCTCCTCAACGTGCAAATGCAACGCCGCCCACATTTGGTGTTGCCCGACGTCCGTCGCGTAGGCAAAATTTTTTCCTGCCGTCTTCTTCGCGATTTGATACATTGCCCAAGGCACGGTCAAGCGATTGACTTGATAATCGTAGTCGTATTCTTCCTGCCAGCTTTCAATTTGCCGCCACCAATCGACGCGATTTTTATTTGCCTCGTGACGCATTAAAAGTTTCAAGATAACTTGCATGTTGCCGGCGAGTCCGAGAGAGCCCTCGATATTTTTATCAATCTCTGCCGGGTCAATGTCAATGTGAATAAATTTTTTTGCCTGCGTGTATTTGGCAACGTTGCCGGTTTGTCTGTCGCCGAAACGACTTCCGACCGCGATAATTAAATCCGCCGCAGCTATCGCGTGATTGGCAGCCTTCTTGCCGTGCATGCCCGCGAAGCCCAAATTTTGAGGATGACTGCGAGGAACGGCTCCGATACCCATGAGCGTGTTGACGACGGGCAAATTAAATTTCTCAATGAAGGCGATAATTTCTTTGGACGCGCCCGCCGAAATTGCTCCGCCGCCGACAATCACCGCAGGTCGTTCGGCTTTGGCAATTTCTTCCGCCGCCTCCGCCGCGCAGATTATGAAATCGGCATCGGGTTGAGACCAAACTTTTTCCTCGACAGGTTGAACTTTATAATCGACTTCCGCGAAAAATAAATCTCTTGGCACGTCGACGAGCACGGGGCCGCGTCTGCCGCTCATTGCAATTTCAAATGCCTGCCGAATCGTCGGAACCAAAAGCCGAGCCTCTTTGACTTTGAAATTGTGTTTGGTTATCGGCATTGTTATATCGAGTATGTCTGTTTCTTGGAAGGCGTCGCGACCCAAAAGCGCGGTGTCGACTTGACCGGTTATCGCAACCATCGGGATTGAATCCATGAACGCCGTAGCAATTCCCGTGACCAAATTCGTTGCGCCCGGTCCGCTCGTCGCCATGCACACACCGACCTTGCCCGTCGCCCGTGCATAGCCGTCCGCCGCATGAGCCGCGTTTTGTTCGTGCGTCACCAAAATTTGTTTGATTTCTTTTTCGTCAAAGAGCGCGTCATACATCGGCAGAATCATTCCGCCGGGATAGCCGAAAATCATATCGACGCCCCGTTCGCGCAGGCACTCGACGATTGCCCTCGCGCCTGTCATCATCATAAAATTTAACCTCCTCCAAAATGCAGCAAAGGAACTGATTTGCAGTATAACATAAGAGTTGAATTTTG
>CAMVAG010000093.1 GCA_947165405.1 uncultured Selenomonadales bacterium | reverse complement strand
TCACGGTCGCCCGTCAAAATCTTCACGGAAAAATTTTTGCAAGCCTGCGTTGCCAACGTCCCGATAATGTCATCCGCCTCGTAGCCCGCCGCCGCACAAGACTTCAAGCCGATAACCTCGATAAATTTTTTCAGCAAGGGCAGTTGAGCGGCGAGGTCGTCAGGCATTTCTTGACGCGTAGCTTTGTATTCGTGAAAGAGTTCGTTGCGAAAAGTTTTCTTGGCCGTATCCAGTGCAACCGCCGCGAGGTCGGGCGATTGTTCACGCAAGATTTTCAAAATGATATTCGCGAAGCCGACAACCGCCCCGGTAGGTTCGCCGCTCGGAGCAGTGAGCGACGGCAAGGCATAAAAGGCACGATAGAAGACGCTGCTGCCGTCGATTATCAAAAAAGTTTTCATGCGCCGATAGCCTCCTTGAGTTCGTCGACGGCATCGGATTTTTCGGCGGGCGTATCAATTTTTTCTTCGGGCTTGTCAAGTTTTTCTTCGGCGGGCTTGGGCTCATCTTTTTTATTTTCGAAAGGAGCGTCCACTTCGGTGTTGGGAATGTCTTTTTTCTTCTTGTCTTTTTGAGGTTCTTGAGGCTTTTCGGGCTTGGGAGGTTCAGCGGGCTGTTCGATTACCGGCAGAGATTTGAAGCGGAAAATTTTTTCACCGTTCTTGTTCGTCTGCAAGCCGCCTTCCATGTTGAAAAGAATCGGAGCATCGTCGGCGTTGCAATAGAGTTGGCTCTTGCGCTCGTAGCAAACAACTTTTCCGTAACGACTTTTGAGCGTCGATTCGGTCTTGTTCCACTCAAGCTTGAGCCGTAAAATTTTCGCAATGGGAACGACGGGCATATAAGTTATTCCGTCGCGCAGGACAGCTTTGGCAAAAAATCTGGTGTTGTTCGCGTCGGTCGGTTGAGTGAGTTGCCCGTTGACTTCGACGTTGAAGGGCTTGCCGATAAAAGTCGGTTCGCCGTCGGACGCCTCAATCTTTTGAGAAATGTTATACTCGCTCTCGAAAGCCAACACGCCGAAAGGTTCAAGCCACTTGGTCACGTCGGCAACAGTAACGGTTTGCATGCCGTAGCCGTCGGGATAAATGTAATAGACAACATCGCCTTCGGGAGTCTTTTCGACGACGACGCGATTGTAAGTTATTTCGATTGGCGTTCCGACTTCCACCGCGTCAAAGAGTTCCTCAACGTCGCGCTCGTTCATGCGTATGCAGCCGTTCGAAACGTAGCCGCCGATACTTTCCGGGCGATTGGTGCCGTGAATTCCGTAGTTGCCGGAAAATTGCATCCAGCGATAGCCCAGAGGATTATCGGGGCCGGAAGGAACTTCGTATTCGGGGTCGTCAGGGTCAATCCACGGCGGATTAATTTCCTTGCTCGTGATTTTAAAATAGCCGGTCGGCGTCGGGGTGCTCACCTTACCCAAGCCCAAATGATAAACCGCAAGCTTCGTGTCGTCGTCATAGAAAAGCATGAGGCGGCTTGCCGAATTGATGTAAATTTTTTTCTGGGCAAAGGCGGGCGAGGCGAACGAACTTAAAATAAGAATGATTGCCGTTAAAATTTTCAGCGCACGCATCTTCAGACATCTTCCTTTCCGAAAAATATTTTTCGTCAATATAGCAGTTCAATCTGAAAAACTTTTGAAGTTATCTTTCCAAAGCGGCGTTTATCTGATAATATTCGGGCGCGAAAAAGTTTTATTCAACGAAAAAATTTTGGAGGTAATAAAATGAGAATCATCAAAACTGACAAAGCCCCCGCCGCTGTCGGTCCTTACAGCCAAGCGATTAAAGTCAACGGGCTGCTGTACACTTCCGGGCAAATCGCAATCGACCCCGTTGTCGGGAAAATCGTTGCCACGAATATCGAAGGACAAGCCGCTCAATGTTGCAAGAATTTGGGCGCGATATTGGAGGCGGCGGGCTACGACTTCAGCGAGGTTTTCAAGACGACGTGTTTCCTCGCTGACATTGCCGACTTCAAGGCGTTCAATGCGGTTTACGAAAAATATTTTATCAGCAAGCCTGCGCGGAGCTGCGTGGCGGTTAAGGAATTGCCGATGGGTGCTCTGTGCGAAATCGAATTGATTGCGGCAAAATGATTCGTGCGGAAAATTTGCGTCACGTTTATAAAAGTTCTTCGGGCGATAAGGTTGCGCTTGACGGCTTGAGCTTTTCGATTGCGGCGGGCGAATTCGTCGCGATAATCGGCACGAACGGTTCGGGCAAGTCGACGCTCGCCAAACACTTCAACGCGCTCCTCCTCCCGACCGACGGAAAAATTTTTATCGACGGGCTCGACACTTTGCAAGAGGAAAATCTTTGGCGCGTCAGAGAAAATGTCGGCATGGTCTTTCAAAATCCCGACAGCGAAATTGTTGCGGCGATTGTCGAGGATGATGTTGCGTTCGGCTTGGAAAATTTGGGCATTGCTCCCGAAAAAATTCGCGAACGCGTCGACTTGGCACTTGACGCCGTGAACATGACCGATTATAAAAATTTCGCGCCGAACAAATTGAGCGGCGGGCAGAAACAACGAATTGCAATCGCGGGCGTGATAGCCATGCGCACGAAAATTATTGTCTTCGACGAGCCGACCGCCATGCTTGACCCGCAAGGTCGCCGAGAAATTTTGGAAATGGTTAAGCGGCTACACGCGCAAGGCAAGACGATAATTTACATAACGCACTTCATGGAAGAGGCGGCTCAAGCGCAAAGGGTTTTTGTAATGGAAGGCGGAAAAATTATCAGAGACGACACGCCGCGAGAAATTTTTACCGACGTAAAAGAAATGAAACGCTTGGGCTTTAACGCACCCGTTGCCTCTGAACTTGCCGAACGACTTCGACGAAAAAAATTTAAACTCCCGCCGAAAATTTTAACCGCCGAAGAACTTGCCGAAGCCTTAAAAAATTTCAAACGCAGCGGGTAGCGAGCACCCGGCCGTCATGGATGACGGCCGCCGGCGTTAAAAACATGGATGTTTTTACAGCCGGATAAAACGCCCTTTTCTTTTGCTACTTTTCTTTTGGGCGCGGCAAAAGAAAAGTAGATTAAAACATAAAAAAAAAATTTATCGAAAGTCGTAAATAATGGACAGAATTACAATCATCGTTCCTTGCTACAACGAGGAAGAAGTTATCGAAATGTTTTATCCCGCCGTTCAAGCGCACGTCAAAAAAATTCCCGACTGCAAATTTGATTTTATCTTCGTCAACGACGGCAGCCGCGACGGAACTTTGGACAAGCTCCGCAAACTTTCCGCCGCTCATGACGACGTGAGCTATATCAGCTTGTCGAGGAATTTCGGGAAGGAATCGGCAATGATGGCGGGCATTGATTTTGCCGAGGGCGACGCCGTGATTATCATGGACGCCGACCTCCAACACCCGCCCGAATCCCTTGCCGAGATGATTAAATATTGGCGCGAGGGTTACGACGACGTTTGCGGCAAACGTATCGACCGCGCCGGCGAAACTTGGCTCAAACGCAGCTGTGCAAATATTTTTTATGCCGTCATGAAAAAGTTCAGCACGTCCTACGAAATGCAACGCGACGTGGGCGACTTCCGCCTCCTCGACAGAAGGTGTATCGAGGCTTTGAAACTCATGCGCGAAAATCAGCGTTTCACCAAAGGACTTTTCACATGGGTCGGCTATCGCAAAAAAGAAATCCCGTTTGAAGTTCAGCCGCGAGCTGCAGGCATGACGACTTGGAATTACTTCGCGCTTTTCAACTTGGCAATGAAAGGCATGACTTCCTTCACGACCGCGCCGCTGCGCTTGATGACGTTCTTGGGGATGACAATTTCTTTCGCCGCGATGTGCTACATGATTTTCGTTTTGACGATGGCACTTTTGTACGGCGACCCGGTTGCGGGCTACCCGACGCTTATGACGGTCATGTTATTTTTGGGCGGCATACAAATTTTATCGCTGGGAATTATCGGCGAATATATCGGACAAATTTTTCATGAAACCAAACACCGCCCGATTTATCTGGTCGACGAGATTGACGGCAAGCGCATGATTTACAAGCCGCAATTCGCACCGACCGAACGAAATACAAAACCTAAATAGAAGCTGTTGGTAAAGTCGAACAGTCGCGGGAAGCGAAAACCCGGCCGTCACGGATGACGGCCGCCGGCGTTAAAAACATGGATGTTTTTATAGCCGGGCAACGCCCTTTTCTTTTGCTACTTTTCTTTTGGGCGAACAAAAGAAAAGTAGATTTAAAAAATTAAAGTTATTGAAACGTTTTATCGACAGATTTCCGATTCTTGAAAGGAGACTGATTCACAATGAACACGTTTAATATTTTGGCAGTCGACGGCATTGCCAACGAGGGTATCGATTTATTGAGGAAAAGTTTCAACGTCGAAGTCCGCGACAAAATTTCTCACGAGGAACTGCTTGAGGTTATTCCGAAGTTCGACGCGCTGATTGTCCGTTCCGCCTCCAAAGTCACGGCTGATGTTTTGGAACGCGCAGAGAATTTGAAAATTATCGGCAGAGCCGGCGTAGGTGTCGACAACATAGACGTGCAGGCGGCGACCGAACGCGGAATTATCGTTATCAATTCGCCCGACGGAAATACAATCGCCGCGACCGAACATACCTTTGCAATGATGCTTGCCGTGAGCCGCAACATTCCGCAAGCGAATCAAATCATGCACACGGGCGGCTGGGACAGAAAAAAATTTGTCGGCGTCGAATTGCGGAATAAAACTTTGGCGATAATCGGGCTGGGCAAAATCGGTGCGGGCGTCGCGAAACGTGCGCAATCCTTTGAAATGAACGTTATCGCCTACGACCCGTTTGTCAGTGCCGAACGCGCAAAAAATCTCGGCGTCAAACTCGTTGAACTCGACGAACTCTTTAAGACTGCCGATTTTATTACCGTCCACATGCCCTTGACGAACAAAACCAAAGATATGATTTCCCTCGTGCAAATGAAAATCATGAAGCCGACCGTCCGATTGATTAACTGTGCTCGCGGCGGTATTATCAATGAAAAAGATTTGGTGACCGCGCTCACGGAAAAGATTATCGCCGGAGCAGCCATTGACGTTTTCGAAAATGAACCGCTCGCTGAAGATTCGCCGCTTAGGACTTTGCCGAACATCATCTTGACGCCGCACTTGGGAGCCTCGACCGTCGAAGCGCAAATCGGAGTTTCGGTTGACGTTGCCAAAGGAATTATCGACGCGCTGAACGATCGCCCCGTTGCCACCGCCGTAAACTTGCCGCACATTCCCGGTCACGTTTTGGAAAAGCTTGCGCCTTATCTCGACTTGGGCGAACGCTTGGGACGCACGATTACCGGCATGAGCAAAGAGCCGATTTCAAGCGTTCAAGTCAACGTCAACGGGAAAATCGCCGACATGAACTCAAGCCTCATTTCGACCGCCGTGCTCAAGGGCATGTTGAGTGCCGCGCTTGAGCATGTGAACCTCGTCAACGCGAATATTTTGGCGGCGGAGCGTGGCATTCATCTTTCCGAAGTTAAATCAAGCATTGCCCGCGATTTTGCAAATGTCGTGACGGTTTCGGCGAACGGAAATATCGTGACGGGCACGCTCTTCGGCAACGAGGGCAGAATCGTATCGATAAATAATTTCCGCGTCGACGTTGACCCGCACGCCCGAATTTTAATTTGCCCGCACATAAATCGTCCCGGCGTTATCGGCGCAGTCGGCATGCTCTTAGCCAAGCACGGAATAAATATTTCAAGCATGCAGGTCGGCAAGGCGGAGATTGCCGGCAGAAACCTCATGGTTTTGACGGTCGACAATCCGATTACGCAAAACGTCCTCGACGAAATGAAAAGCCTTGATTCGATTTTCGACGTGACGCCCGTCGCCTATGACGTGTGATTTCTCTTACTTTCTTTTGCTGCGCCCAAAAGAAAGTAAGCAAAGAAAAGGGCGTTCAACCGGCGGATGAACATCCTGTTCATATCGCCGGCGGCCGTCATCCGTGACGGCCGGGTTTTCACCAACTGTTATTTTGGAGGAGAGCATCATGAAGAAAAAATTTTTTATCGGCTTAGGAATATTTTCTTTTGTTGCCCTCGCCGTTTTATTTTTAATCGGGCTCGTTGAAGACGACACGCCCGCACTGCCTCCGCCGAAGCCTCCCGTCAAAAAAATCAGCGTCTACGTTTCGGGGCAAGTCAAAAATATTTCCGTCGTCGAACTCGAAGACACAGGCAATTTGCGCCTCGTCGACGCGGTGAACATGGCGGGCGGCTTGACCGATTTGGCGGACACCGAAGCCGTAAACCTTGCCGAGCCGCTCACCGACGGGCAACACATTCACATTCCGACCAAAGAAATTTTATTGCAAGAGAAAAATTTTTCCGTCTCAAGTCAAAGCGATGTTGTCAACATAAACACTGCCGACGCCGAACGCCTCGCCACGCTCAAAGGTATCGGACCGGCTCTCGCGCAGAGAATTATCGACTACCGCGAACAAAACGGTGCTTTTAAATCAATCGACGAAATTAAAAACGTTCGAGGCATCGGGCAGAAAAAATTCGACGCCTTCAAAGACAAAATTACCGTGTGAAGTGAGGGCACTATGGAAGAAAAAATTTTGCAATGGTTTCCCGGTCACATGAAAAAGGCCGAGCGATTGATTCAAGAAAATTTAAAGCTCGTCGACATCGTGATTGAACTTCTCGACGCCCGAATCCCTGTCAGCAGTCAAAACCCGATGCTCCGTGAAATTATTCAAGACAAGCCGCGCCTGATTGTTTTGAATAAGGCTGACCTTGCCGCGAACGTCGACGCTGCTTTGAAAAAATTCCGTGAAGAAAATTTTTGCGCCGTCGCCGTCGATTCCGTCAAAGGAAGCGGCATTAAAAATCTTGTCGCGCTTGCAAAGTCGCTCGCCGAATCAAAGACGCACAAACTTACAAAACACGGGGCAAAACCTCGCGCCGCCCGCGCAATGATTGTCGGCATTCCGAACGTCGGCAAGTCTTCGCTGATTAATCGCCTCGCGGGCATGAATCACACAAAGATTGAAAATCGTCCCGGCGTCACTCGCGCCAAACAGTGGATTAAAATCGCCGATGGTCTCGATTTACTCGACACGCCCGGAATTTTATATCCCAAGTTCGACGACGCCGAAGTTGCCTTGAAACTTTCTTGGATTTATGCCATAAGCGATGAAATTCACGACCTCGAACCCACCGTTTGCAAACTTTTGGAGACTTTAGCCGAAAAATTCCCCGCAGGTTTAATCGAACGCTATAAAATCGAATTTTCGACTGACGGGCACGAACTTTTAAATAAAATCGCTCTCAAACGCGGTTGCATTAAAAAAGGCGGCGTTATCGACACCGATAAGGCTTTGAAATTGATTTTAACCGATTTCCGCGCCGGTAAACTCGGTAAAGTCTTCCTAGATTAAAAAAAAACCCTCCGACATGCCGCCGAAGGGCTTTTTTTTTATCAGATTAAATATTTTTCGCTGAATTCTACCGTATGTTCTCCTGTATTAATTTCGTGCCGCGATTTTAAGATTTTTAACGCTTGGTCTGATACTTTCATATCTTCATGCGTGAAAATCCCGTCATCGCCTTTTGCAGGATACCAACCGGGCATATCTACCGTTATTCTTTCGCCTTTATAAGAAAATTCTACCGGGCGAACGTCTCTACTCAATATTTCTCCTGTTTCGGGGTGGATTCTTGTTTCCATAGTCATTTCTCCTTAAATGATAGCAATGTAAACTCTGAAAGGACATCTTTAGTAAATTTTACGTACAAAATCAAGTCTCCAAAGGGTAAATGATAAACATTTTGCCAAATTTTATGATTTGCATATGAGGTCATCGATTTATAAAAGTGTTTTAGCTCCATTGTTGATATTATTTTCCGAATATCTGATTCGTAAAAGCCTAATTCTTGAGCAGTTCTGATTGCCGTCCTCGTAATCAAATAATTTGATGATTTAAATTCCGCTAAGCTGTAACTCGGATTAAATTTCTCCATAAAATCATCTCCGAACTCGATTTTAGCAAAAAAATTTCTATCAGTCAACGAAAAACCCTCCGACCGTGTGCCGAAGGGTTTTTTCATTGAGCCGCGTGGTTAAAGTGCGATTATCTTATTATTTTAGTGTGATCTTCGCTTGCCATGCGGACAATTTGATCGTTTGCGAGTTCAGCATTGCCGCCTGCCGACGCCATGTGGAAGACACCGCCTGCCGACGCCATGCGGAAGATCACGTCGACACCGCCTGCAATTTCGTCGAGCTGCTCATCGCTCAATTTTTCGTCCGCGATTTTCTTTTCATCAGCGATTTTCTTTTCGTCTGCCATAATTATCAGCCTCCAAATTTGTTTTCTGCTCTTTATACGTTCCAAATCCGATTTCGTTACACACTTTAGCAAAAAAATTTTCTGCCGTCAAATGAAATGGAAAAAATCCAATATCTAGGATTTTTACTTTTGAACCTCAACGCCCTCAAAACCGTTTTGGCAGGAAATTTTACGTTCGCGGTTAATTTTTCGTGCGGAAGGTGATTTTA
>CAMVAG010000092.1 GCA_947165405.1 uncultured Selenomonadales bacterium | reverse complement strand
TTTTTATTTGACGCGCCGCCTTTGTAATGATAAATTATTCAGACTAAGTGAGGAGGTTTTAATTTGAGTGAGGAAAAATTTTCGCCTGCCGAGCTGGTCGAGCGCACGACGATAGCTGATGTCTATCGAGCAGACAAACAGTTGGCGGGCATAGTCAAGAAGACGAAACTTATCCCGAGCGATTTTTTTTCGGAGCTTAGCGGCAACGAGGTTTTTCTCAAGCCCGAAAACATGCAACACACCGGAGCTTTCAAATTGCGCGGAGCCTACAACAAAATCAGCCAACTGACCGACGAGGAACGTCAACGCGGAGTTATCACAGCCTCTGCCGGCAATCACGCACAGGGAGTTGCATTCGCCGCGCAAAAGTTGGGAGTCAAAGCTGTTATCTGCATGCCCGCGACCACACCGATTTTGAAAGTCGAGGCAACCAAAGCTTACGGCGCGGAGGTTGTCTTGCACGGCGACGGTTTCGACGACGCCTATCAACACAGCTTGGAACTTTGCGAGGCGCACGGCTACGTTTATGTTCATCCCTTCAACGACTTGGAAGTTTTGCTTGGTCAAGGCACGACCGCCCTTGAAATTATCAACGAGCTCAAAGACGTTGACGCAATTTTGGTTCCGATAGGCGGCGGCGGTTTTGCAAGCGGTGTGGCTTTGGCGACAAAAGTTGTCAGCCCTCAAGTCAAAGTCATCGGCGTCGAGCCCGAAAACGCGGCTTGCATGAAGGCGGCTCTTGATGCGGGAGAAATCGTTTCGCTTGCCAGTTCGGATACCGTTGCCGACGGTTGCGCGGTCAAGACGGCGGGCGATTTGACTTTTGCCTTTTGCAAAAAATATCTTGACGAAATTATCACCGTCAACGAAATGGAAATCATGTCCGCCTTGCTTTACCTTATCGAAAAGCACAAGCTGATAGCGGAAGGCGCGGGCGTCTTGAGTTTGGCGGCGTTGAATAAGCTGGACTTCAAAGGCAAAAAAGTCGTGGCAATCGTCAGCGGCGGCAACATTGACATTTCCACATTGAGCGCGCTGATTGACAAGGCGTTGATTGTTCGCGGAAGAATTTTCTGCTTCGGAGTGCTGCTTGCCGATAAGCCCGGCGAACTTTTGAACGTGTCGAGGATTTTGTCCGAAGAAAATGCAAACGTCATCAAACTTGAACACGACCAAGCGCGAGTAACCGACAGCTTTAAAAAGGTTGGCTTGGAAGTGACGGTCGAGACGCACAATCACGAGCACATCAATCGAATTGTTGCCGCGTTGAATCGCAACGGCTATGAAGTTGAAAAAATTGACCTGTTAAGATAAAATGAGAATCATCACGGGACGAGCAAAGGGCTTGCGCTTGAAGACGCCCGCAGGACTTTCGACGAGACCGACGAGCGACCGCGTCAAAGAATCGCTCTTCAACATCTTGAGCGGCTTGATAAATTTTTCGGAAATAAAATCGGTGCTGGACATCTTCGCGGGCACGGGAGCATTGGGCTTGGAGGCAATGTCACGCGGCGCGAACGAGGCAACGTTTATCGACGCGGCGACAACCGAAATAATTCGAGACAACGTGACGCGGGCGAAATTTGACAATTGCAGAATTCTGCGCGGCGACTTTGAAAAAATTTTGACACGGCTTGCCAAAGAAAATCTTTCGTTCGATTTAATCTTCAGCGACCCGCCGTATGCAAAAGGTCTTGCGCAAAAATCATTGGAGCTTGCGGCGCGATTGAATTTGTCAAGCGGCTTGATAGTCGTCGAGCATGGCGCGGAAGAAATTTTGACGAGCGACTTTGAACTTTTGCGAAAGGTAACATACGGGCGGACGACGGCAATAGAAATTTTTGAGAGGAAATTATCATGAAGAAGGCGATTTGCACGGGGAGCTTCGACCCCGTAACCAACGGGCATGTAAATATTTTTGAGCGTGCGGCAAAATTGGTTGACGAGATGATTATTTGCGTGTTCATCAACGAGCAAAAAAAATATCTCTTCAACATGGAGGAGCGCGTCGAACTTTTGCGCGAGGCGACGGTTCATATCGACAACGTGACGGTCGACGGTTGCAGAGGACTTGCCGCCGATTATATCAGACAACACGATGTTAATCTGATAATTCGCGGGTTGCGTTCGGCTGCCGATTTTGAATACGAAGTAAACAAGGCGCAAATGATGCGGCACTTAATCCCGACGGTCGACACGATTTTTTTATTGACAGCACCGGAATTTTTGTTTATAAGTTCTTCGGGCGTGCGGGAGTTGGCTCACTTCGGCGGCGACGTTCACGGCTTGGTGCCCGAGTGTGTCGAGTTCGCCCTTCAAGAAAAAATGGCCGGTATCGGAAACAACTGACAGCTGCTTCCCTACTTCCCTGCAAAGGAGATTTTTTATGGCAGTACGCAACACATTGGACAAAATAGAATCTTTGGTGGCGGGCGCGCCGCATTTGCCTCTGACGAACAAAACAATCATATCGGAAGAAGAATTGATTCGGCTGGTCGAGGAGCTGCGAAAAGATTTGCCGCAAGAATTGGAACACGCCGAAGAAGTCATGAAGGAACGCGATAACATTTTACAAAACGCGCAAGCTGAAGCAACCAACATAATCAAGCAGGCACAACTTCAAGCGGAACAAATGCTCGACGAAAACGAGGTAGTCGTCAAGGCGCGTGAAAAGTCACGGATGGTTTTAAGTCAAGCGCAACAGCAGGAAGCCGAGATAATGGAGCGGACGCGGCAAAATTCCAAGCAACTGCAGGAAGACGCCGACCGCTATGCAAATCAAGTTTTCGAACAGCTGATAGCGCACGTGACGAATACTTTTCAAGGCGTGCAACAGGCTCAAGCCGGTCTCGAACACGCACGAAATATTTTGCAGCAGGCGAAACTTCAAATGAATCAGCAGGCGGCTCAACAATCCTACGCTCAATCTTACGCCACGCAACAGACTTACGCTCAACCGCAACAATACGACCAACCTCAACAATATGCTCAACCTCAACAACAATACGACCAACAACAGCAATACACGCAACCGCAACCGCAATACGCTCAACAGCAACCTCAGCAATACGACCAACCTCAACAATACAATCAGCCGCCGCAATACAATCAGCAACCGCAATATCCTCAAGAACAACGATGAAACTTTTCGGGAGCCTCAAGGCTTCCGATTTTTTATTGCACTCAAAAAAATTTTTGATATAATCGGCGCAGGGAGGTATTTAAATGGAAAAAGATGAACTGTTTATTGTACAACTGCGAGATTGTTTTACCGCCGGCTACACTCTTCCTCAATATTGCATCGACAACGGAATAAAAAAGCCGCTCTTCGTATTTGAAGGAAAATTTTTGCTGTTTGTTTGGGAAATTTATGTCCAGTTTTGCTATGACAAAAGAATTTTTCCTCATTTTGGAGTTATAAACGCTCCTGCAGCTTCAATAAATTTTTCACCGGACAGCACCCTTTTAAACCCGTTGAACTGTTATAACATATCTCAAATAAATCTTCGAAATCACGATAAAATATTTTTTTTAACGAGTGCAAAGCTCAATATAGAACTTAAAAACGCGATTTATTTGGACAAATTGGTTAATCAATTTATTAAAA
Organism: uncultured Selenomonadales bacterium; assembly: GCA_947165405.1. Classification (GTDB taxonomy): domain Bacteria; phylum Bacillota; class Negativicutes; order Selenomonadales; family Selenomonadaceae; genus Quinella. The sequence continues at coordinate 5,034 of CAMVAG010000092.1, read as the reverse complement.
AAATTTACTTGGAAATTCCTGCGCTACATTTTTTGCAACGTCATCCGAAAGTTAAGTTATTTCTGACAAAAATTCCAAATAACATTGAGAGATATATTGGTGGTGCAGAATTTTGCAAAACTCTTACGGAAACCGGATTGCTCGGCGTAAAAATTCAAAATAACACCGGAGGCAATATCCCTATACCGCTCGATAAATTCGGTTATACGAATCAAGACGTTTTTAACTTGATTCACGTAGCGATAAGAGGCATAAAAACAAATATTGACGGTTCAACTTTTATGATTGATACTGACAAACCTTTAATAAAAATTCAAAACGGGCGACGAATGACAGCTTATCAACCCGAAAAGTTTTTAAATAAAATTTTTTTTGTAGGTCCTTGTCATTATTTAGGCTCTTATGCTCCTTTTGATAAGACGATTGAGAGCTTTCTGCAGAAGATGCTTAACGAAAATAATTTGCCTTACCGCGTTGAAAATGAAGGACAAACTTATTCTTCAAGATACCAAGATATTTTTTACAATCTTGACAATTTGAATGCTCAACCCGGAGACATTATTTTTATTTGGTTCAAAAATTGGCTGACAAATAATGTTCCTTCAGTAGATTTCCGTGATGCCTTCGACCCGCCACACGATTATAAAGAAATTTTTGTTGATAAATCTCACGTAAACGAGCTCGGCTACAAAATTTTGGCAGAAAAATATTTCAAATTCTTGACTGAAAATAATTTCTTCCGCAACGTAGAATTTGATTATCATATGCCCCCCCGCCTATCACAGATACGGTATACCTCCGCAATTCGAAGGCGGCGGCTCAAAATCTTTCGTCAACGAAGAATTGGAAGCTTACAAGAAAACTTTACGTGAAAAGAAAATTCAAATCGGCGCGCTCGTCATGAATTGCAATCCCTTCACGCTCGGTCACTTGCACCTCGTCGAATACGCTGCGGCGCGTGTCACGAAGCTTTATATTTTTGTCGTCGAGGAGGACAAAAGCGAATTTCCCTTCGCGGACAGAATCGAACTCGTCAGGCAGGGCGTGAAAAATTTTTCCAACGTCGAAGTTTTGCCGAGCGGGAAGTTTATCATTTCCCAACAGACTTTTTCCGGCTACTTCAACAAAGCCTCGCTTCAAGATGTGCAAGTTGATTCAAGTCAAGACGTTGAGATTTTCGCAACGGAAATTGCACCGACGCTTGGGATAACGATTCGCTTTGCGGGCGAGGAACCCAAAGACAACGTCACCCGCCAATACAACGAAACAATGAAAGAGATTCTTCCTCGACACGGCGTTGAGTTTTGTGAAATCCCTCGAAAAAATTTCGACGACGAACCGATAAGCGCAAGCTCCGTCCGTGAGGCACTCAAGGCGGGCGACTTCGACAAGATAAAAAATCTCGTGCCCGAAACGACGTTGTTCTATCTTCGCGGAAGATATTCGGTTACAAAATAAAAAGAAAGCCCCTCCGAAATCGGAAGGGCTGATTTTTTTTCAAGCGTTGATTCAGTTAAAGATGTTGTGTTTGACGCGGTCGTGTTCCTCTGATTTTTTAGCGTCGTTCCAGCGGTCGGTGGTGCCCACGAGGTAGCCTGTGATCCTTCTGATACGTTCAAACTTTTCTCCGCGTGCCGTGTAGGAAACATCGACCATGCCGTCTTCGCAGAGCTTGACGTTGATTGTTTTGAGCGGCTCGGAAACTCTTCCGCGAACGTAAGCGACGTAATTGGCAGCCTCTTCGCGTGTGGCGTCGTCAATGCCGATAAAATTTACTTTCACGCCGTCGACAATCATAAGCAATCACTTCCTTAAATCAATTTTTTTATCTTCAGGCAAATCGAGCGTGCGAATCGGGAACGGAATATTGATTCCCTCCGCGTCGAAACGTTTCTTGATTGCCTTAATGAATTCGTGCTTCAAAAGATATTGATTGGTAAAAGTTTGGACGTGCATGACCGTGTTGAAGTCAATCGACGAATCATTGAAAGCTTGATAGCGGACGACAGGCGCAAGTTTATTTCGGTCGACGCCTTCCGAATCAAACATCGGTTGGTAGCCGTCGATTTTAATTTGAAGTTCGCGGGCAACCTCAATCGTCACGCGCTCAACCTTTTCAAGGTCGCTTTCATAACCGACGCCGATTGGTACGACAACAATAATATCGTCACGCGGCTGCGAATAATTCGACGTAACGGAGCCGGCGATAATTTTGTTCGGAATGACGACGACGCTGCCTTCATTGGGCGGCATGACGGTGATATATCGCCAATTAATATCCGTAACGCGTCCTTCGTCGCCGGTGGAAAGTTTAATGTAGTCGTTGACGCGAAATTGTTTTGAGATGATAATTTGCAAGCCCGAAAAAATATTTTCCAAAGTCTCCTTCAAGCCGAGACCAATCGCCATACTGCCGACGCCCAATGTCGCGATAATCGGCGCGATTGAAATCTCAAAGTAATCCAAAATAATCAGCACGCCCGAAGCGTAAATCGCAACACGGAAAATCGTATCGAGCAACGTCGATTGTGTCATGTCGCTCGTGTCGGAAAATTTTATGCGGATAAAGCCCGAAAGCGTCCGTTCACAAACTCGCGTGATTGAATAGATGATAACCGTAAACAGAATGTAAGAAAAAATTTTTTCAAGACCGGCAGGCAAATTTGAAGTCGTAACGACCCAATAAAGACCGATCACCATACAAAGGGAAATCGGCACGCCTTTCATTGCACGGAAGAAAATTTCTATAAGCTCCGACTCGCTTGCTTTGACACGCCCTGCAAGTTTTTGTGTCAGCAGTTGATTGAGCGCAATGCCGACGAACAACGCGAATATCAAAATGCAAGCCGGCACGATTAATTTTTCTCCCAAAGCCCACCAATCAATATTTTGAAAATAAGCCAAACAAACCACCTCTTACTTGAAAAAATTTTTAACTCTGATATAGTAACTATGGAGGAGTTGGTATTATGAACGAAATTTTAATCGAAGGAAAAAGATTGCGCCTCAGGCGGGCGAAGATGACCGATTTGAATTATATCATGACGTTGCAGTATGCGCCTGAAAATTTGAAATTCGTTGTGCCGTTCGACAAAGACTATCACCGCGAAATTATAAACTCGGACGGCGCGGAAAAACTTGACGTGATTATCGAGGAGCTTGACACCGGGCAGGCCGTCGGATATTTCATGTTGCGCAAAATGGATTCTCCGTTCATTGAATTTACGCATGTGATAATCGGGCGCAAACGTCTGGGCTACGGGCGCGAGGCTCTGAAACTTTTGCTCAAGTGGTCGTTTGAGATTAAAGATTTTCATCGCGTTTGGATTGACTGCAAAGACTACAACAAAATCGCGCTGCGCCTCTATGAAAGTTTGGGCTTTGTCCGCGAAGGTTTTTTGCGTGAGATACTTTTCACCGACGGCGTCTACGAAAATTTAATCGTGTTGGGAATGCTCGACAATGAGTATTTTTCACTGCAGGAAAAATAAATTTCATCTTGAGGAAAAAATTATCCCTCGCAACCCGCGAGGGATTTTTTATCGCATTGAAAAATTTTTACACAGCCTTAGCCAAATCCTCGCCGAGCTTGCGGCAATCTTCAAGGGCGGTATCGTCGGGAGCATTTTCAGCAATCACGCTGCCGACAAATTTCGCGCCCGCTTCTTTGGTGCGTTCGATCCAATTTTCCATCCACTGTCCGCCGCCCCAGCCGTAGCTGCCGAAAAGTCCGACGGGCACGCCGTTAAGTTTGGTTTCTGCTTCGGTGAAGAAAGGCTCGAAAGAATCTTCTTCCAAGACCTCGTCGCCCATAGCCGGGCAACCGAACAGGAAGCCGTTATAATCCGCCATGTCAGCTGCGTTGAAGTCGTCGACCGGGAACACTTCGACTTCTGCGTCCGCCTCTTTTGCGCCTTCTGCCACGGCGTTCGCCATTTCCTCAGTGTTGCCGGTGCCGCTCCAAAACACGACCGCGATTTTACTCATCGGGAATCCCTCCAAAAAATTTTACTCTAAGCCGCGCACATATTAACATAGCCGCTTAAAGCCGTCAATAAATTTGACAAGATAAATTGCGCAAAGTTCGAAAGGGTTGTATAATCCCGCTAATGCCATTCTAATTTTCGGAGGGAGATTGAATGAGGGAATTGCTCACTCGAATGCACGAGTGGATGTCACGATACATGAAAAGTTTTTATTCGGACGACGCTCAAGTTCAGCAGGGAATTTTAATCAAGGAAAAGCATACGGGCTACGTCACGGCAAATTGTGTGGAGCTTGCAAAGTTTTTGAAGTTGTCGACGCACGATACGGAGCTTGCCGAAATTATCGGGCTGTTTCATGACGTGGGACGCTTCCGCCAATACAGCATTTATAAAACTTTCAACGACGCCGACAGCGAAGACCACGCCGACCTCGCGCTCAAAGTCATTGACGAGTTGGAATTTTTCAAGGAACTGTCCGCCTCCGATTATGACCTTGTGAAGTTCGCGATTCAAAATCACAACAAGAAGACAATCGCGCCGACAGAAGACGCTCGAAAACTTTTATTCGCCAAGCTGATTCGCGATGCCGACAAGCTGGATATTTATCGCGTGCTGGAACCTTTCCTCGCACAAGAAAACGTTGACAAGATGCCGCAATTCATAAAGTCGAAAGGAAACTTGGTTGCCGAAATCAGCCCCGACTTCGTGGAAAATTTTGTGACGGGTGAGCAAGCCGACTACACCAAAATTCGCACGAACGGCGACAGAAAAATCGTTCGGCTCATGTGGATTTACGACGTTAATTTTTCTTGGACAATGAAAAAAATTGTTGAGCGCGGCTACATTGAAAAAATCGTTTCCAATCTGCCGCAAGATGAGCGCGTTGCCGAAGGAGTTCGCCGCTTGAGATTGCACGTCGAGGAGAAACTTTCCGAGTAAGGAGGTTTTGACAATGACTAATCAAGAAAAAATTAATCAAGCACTTCAAAGACAGATTGACGCGCAGAATGTACGCTTTGATACTGTGTTGACAAAGGTCGACGCGCTT
>CAMVAG010000091.1 GCA_947165405.1 uncultured Selenomonadales bacterium | reverse complement strand
AACATTTCCAAATCCAGATTCTGATACGGCTTCAGCTCTGTCGAAGGGCTGCCGTCGGGTTTGGGCGGCGCAGTGTAATCGGGGACAACCATCATATGCGGCTTGTGGCGAACTTGCTCCGTGACTTTTCCGTTTTCGTAAGTCGTCACCATAATCGAACCGTCGGGCATGAATCGCTTAACGGTTTCAATCTCAACCGTTTCGGTGACGGCGTTGTCGGTGCGATTGGCATTGCCCGAATCCTCGTCAAGTTTGACTTCGCCCGTCAATTCCTCTTGCAGGTCGCGAATCTCGTTGAGCTGCTCTTGAATGGCTTCCATTGCTTGAACGTCGGCTTTGACGTTGGAAATTTTCGCGGCAAGAATTTTTGAATATTCGGAGGCCACGCTCTTTGAAGAATTCGCTTTGTACTTAGGATTGTCGACGTCAATAAGCGAGGAACTTTGGATTTCTAAAATGCCCATATTAATCACGCTCCAAAAAATTTTTCAAAAGTTTATCGTCATTTCGGGCGCGCGGCTAAAATCTGCGCAAGTGCACTTGTCAATTTATCGGCGAACGATTAAAATTTCTCCGAAAAAATTTTTGGGGAGGCGATTGTTTTGTTGAGCGACGTTGAAATTGCACAGGGCGCGCAGGTCGAAAAGATTACGGCGGCGGCAAGCAAGCTCGGATTGACGGAAGACGATTTGGAATTTTACGGGAAGTACAAGGCGAAAATTTCTTCAGACGTTTGGAAACGCATTGAAAAAAATCCTGACGGCAAATTGATTTTGGTCACGGCGATAACTCCCACTCCTGCCGGCGAAGGCAAGACGACCACTTCAATCGGTTTGGCGGACGCTTTTGCTAAGCTCGGAAAAAAAATTTGCGTTGCCCTTCGCGAACCAAGTCTCGGCCCTTGCTTCGGAATAAAAGGCGGCGCGGCGGGCGGCGGCTATGCTCAAGTCGTGCCTATGGAAGATATTAATTTGCACTTCACCGGCGATTTCCATGCGATAACGACTGCTCACAATCTCCTCGCGGCGGTCGTGGATAATCACCTTCAACAGGGCAACGAATTAAAAATCGATGTGCGGCGCGTCGTGTGGAAAAGAGTTTTGGATTTGAACGACCGCGCCTTGAGAAATGTAATCGTCGGGCTCGGCGGCAAGATTAACGGCGTGCCTCGCGAAAGCGGCTTCGATATAACCGTTGCCTCCGAAATGATGGCTATCCTGTGCCTCGCGAAAGACTTTGCAGACTTGAAAGAGCGGCTCGGAAAAATTATCGTGGCGTATACGGTCGAAGGCGAAATTGTCACGGCGAACGATTTAAAAGTCACGGGCTCATTGGCATTGCTTTTGAAGGACGCGATTAAACCGAACCTCGTGCAGACTTTGGAAGGAACGCCCGCCTTGATTCACGGAGGACCTTTCGCGAACATCGCTCACGGCTGCAACTCGGTCACGGCTACGAAATACGCTTTGAAACTTTCAGACATTGTCGTCACGGAGGCAGGCTTCGGCGCGGACTTGGGTGCGGAAAAATTTTTGGACATCAAGTGCAGAATGAGCGGCTTGCGACCCGACGCGGTTGTTATCGTTGCAACGATTCGCGCCCTCAAAATGCACGGCGGTGTTGACAAAAAAAATCTTTCCGCGCCGAACGTCGAGGCAGTCGAACGCGGGCTTGCCAACTTGGAAAAACATATCGAAAACGTTCAAGGCTTCGGACTTCCCGCGATTGTTGCGCTGAATGATTTTCCGACTGACACCGCCGAAGAAATTTCTGCCGTCGAAAAAATTTGTGCGGCTAAAGGCGTTCGGTTTGCTCGTTCGAAAGTTTTTGCGGAAGGCGGCGCGGGCGGTATCGAACTTGCCGAAGCGGTCGAGGAAAGTTTCAACGACGCAAAGGATTTCAAATTCACTTACACCGACGACGAAACCATTGCCGAAAAAATTTCTGCGGTCGCGAAAAAAATCTACGGCGCGGATGGCGTGACATTTGCTCCCGCCGCGAAGAAACAACTTGCCGAAATTGAAAAGCTCGGCTTCGACAAGCTCCCGATTTGCATTGCCAAGACGCAGTACTCTTTATCCGACGACGCGACGAAACTTGGCCGCCCGAAAAATTTTGACGTGACTGTCCGCGAGGTAAAAATTTCTGCGGGCGCGGGCTTTGTCGTCGTGCTTGCCGGAAATATCATGACGATGCCCGGTCTTCCCAAGCGTCCCGCCGCCGAGAAAATTGACATCACGCCCGACGGAGTTATCAGCGGCTTGTTCTGAAAAATTTTAACAATAAAGCACAGTGTGATTTTTGAGATGAGCATTTTAAATTAATCATGCTGTGTTTTTGTTTTCGCAAGATGGATTTTCTGTAATTCATAACTTGACAAGATGAATCCTTTTGATATACTGCGTCTGTAGGTAGATGAATTTCATTTTTTAAAAACATTTTGGAGGTATTCTTATGTTACAAGCATTAAAGCATCATGCTGCCAATTACTGGGTATGGCGAATTGTTGACGACGACCCCCACTTCTCTTACGTGCGGGATGACATTTTTCAGAAGTCAATCCTTCGTCAAGGATGGAGCCCGTGCGGCGTCGATATTCGCAAAGGCGCAGATGCCTACATCAAGGCGTTGAAGGCGAACGACTGGCCGATTAGCGATAAGGACAGCGGTCGGAATATCGGAGCTGTCCGCCGATACAAAGTTCTTGCGAAGATGTTGAAAATTCAGGCGGCAACCGAAACAACCGACGGCGACCGAATAATCGTGCCGCGCACCGGTGCTGTTAATCCGAACACGGGCGACCACTTTTTAATTCTTGAAGCTGTGAAACCCTACTATACGGACGCACCCGCCAATGGGCACAATGACTTCTACAGTTGCGTCGGCGTCAGATTTCTTGCCTCTTACAATTACTACGACAACAACCTTACCGCCGCTATCGCTGAAAAGTTGAACGGCAAGTACCCCTACGGCGCGGCAGTGAACAGAATCGGCGAGACAAATGCTCATCTTCGCGACTGCATCGAACAACTGATAGCCGGATATGTTCCTTAATTGATTCCTTTCATTGAGATTTGTGAGGATATGAGCTAAAGTAAGCGTCTTCCATAATTATGAAGATGAATTTGGAGGAGGAGTTTAGATGTTTCGGGGTCGTCGTTGCACATCCCGCGAACAAGCGGCGACCTCGATTTTCTTAAAAAAATTTTTGGAGTGAATATATGTGAGAAATTATTTCGTAAATCGATTTCCGCCTTTTGAGGAGATATTTCCCAAGCTTCGCGAGGAACTTTTGGCGGGCAGAATGCGTCAATGTTGGGGAAGAACGGGTTGCGACTTGAGACTCGGCTCGGAGATCTTTATAAAAAATTTGAAAAACTTTCCCGATCGGAGCGACAATCGGAATCCGCTTGAACCTCAAAAAAGGTATCGTATTTTGTCGGTTCTTCTTGAAATCAAGCCGGGCGATATAATAATTGTGCCTAAAGTCAGCAGTTCCGATAAAGACATCGGAAAATATTTTACCGTCGTTGAATGCGTTAAGCCGTACGAGTTCGAGCCGTTGCCGCAAGGTGACTGCGGACATATCATCGGCGTAAAGATTTTGGGCACTTGGGATTACTCTTCCGCAAATGAAAACGCAAATGCTGTCGGGCGAGTTCTCAAGACGTTTTCTTTCGGAAAGGCGGTCAACAGAATATTGAATGCCGAAATTATTAAAGTCATCGACAATTTAATTGCAACGTTGCCGCCGACCGAAAATGATTTGGACAGCATGATGAAAAAAATGCTTGAAATGCAAGAAAATTATTTGACGGAGCTTTTGAAAGTTTTTCGTGACCTGCCGAGCGATAATCCGACGCGACAAAATTTATTGAAAAAAATTCACGACATGCTCTCTATGCTTCCGCCCGATTTATTGAAAAAAATAATAAAGGAGTTATTCACAAAGAACGGCTACCGCTTGATTGAGGAGGAACCCGATTTTGTCTTTGAGCTTTTCGCCGAAAACGACATCATGCACGATTTTTACAAGCTGACCGAACAGAAAAAAATTTTTGTCCACGTGAACACAAGCCCGAAAATTGACGCAAGCAACGGCGATATTCATATCGTTATTGATTTTAAGGGAACGCTTGATAAATCCGCCGGCATCATTTTCGTTGACGAAGAAACTTTTATAAATATCCTGTCTCGCCACAGAATTTGAAAGCTAATTATGCGTTGCAAAAATTTTTAGAAAATATCTTGCAAAAGACGCCCGAAATGGTATAATGCGGCATAGAGGTTTTTAATTTGGTTTTAATGATAAGGGGGATTTTTAAATGGCAAAAATCGAGAAAGTTATCGGTCGTGAAATCGTAGACTCCCGCGGCAATCCGACGGTCGAAGCAGATGTTATTCTTGAAGGCGGCATTGTAGGTCGTGCAGCAGTTCCTTCCGGCGCGTCCACCGGCGTAAATGAAGCACTCGAACTCCGTGACGGCGACAAAGGTCGTTATATGGGCAAAGGCGTCCTCAAGGCAGTCAAGAACCTCAACGAAATCATTGCTCCGGCTCTCAAAGGCGACTGCGTCCTCAATCAGCGTGCACTCGACTACAAGATGATTGAACTCGACGGCACGCCCACCAAGAGCAAACTCGGCGCAAATGCAATCCTTGCCGTTTCACTCGCTGCTGCCAAAGCAGGTGCTCAAGCTGTCGGTCTGCCCCTTTATCGCTATATCGGCGGTTGCAATACCTATAAGATGCCCGTCCCGATGATGAACATCATCAACGGCGGCGCACACTCCGACGCTCCGATTGCTTTCCAAGAATTCATGATTCGTCCCGTTGGTGCTCCCACTTGTCGCGAAGCTATTCGCATGGGCGCGGAAGTCTTCCATAACCTTGCCAAGATTCTCAAAGGTCGCGGACTCTCCACCGCTGTCGGCGACGAAGGCGGCTTTGCTCCCAACCTCAAAGGCACGGAAGATGCACTCGAAACCATAATCAAGGCTATCGAAGCTGCAGGCTACAAACCCGGCGAACAAGTCAAAATCGCTATGGACTGCGCGGCATCCGAATTTGCCGTCAAAGAAGGCGATCAATACTTCTATGACTACAAACAACTCAACGGCAAGCACCCGATTTTGAAAGACCCGAACGGCAAGAAGCTTGACGTTCAACAGCAAATCGACTTCCTCGAAAAACTCGTTGATACCTATTACATCGACTCCATCGAAGACGGCTTGGCAGAAGAGGACTGGGAAGGCTGGGTTGCCCTCACGAAACAAATCGGTCATAAATGCCAGCTCGTCGGCGACGACCTGTTTGTCACCAATACCAAATTCCTCGAAAAAGGTATCAAGATGGGCGCGGCGAACTCGATTCTTATCAAAGTCAATCAGATTGGCTCGCTCACCGAAACTCTCGAAGCAATCGAAATGGCACACCGCCACAACTACACGACCGTTACTTCTCACCGCTCCGGCGAGACCGAAGACGCTACCATTGCCGATATCGCAGTTGCCACCAACAGCGGTCAAATCAAGACCGGCTCACTCAGCCGCACAGACCGCATGGCAAAATACAATCAGCTTATCCGTATCGAAGAAGAACTCGGCAAATGCGCCGTTTATGAGCGCGCACCGCTTCTCAATCGTTCGGTCGGCAGATAAGCAAGTCGGCAAGCTTGATTCTTGACTAAATTCAAAGACACCTCCTCAATTTCGAGGAAGTGTCTTTTTGATTGTCTTATGGTATAATTCGGTTGAAGGGAGGCGGTTAAAATGGCAACTTCGGACGAACGTTTGAATACTCTCGAACAACAATTTGCAGTGACGATGACAAAAGTAGATTCGGCACTCGCGGAACTGAAAGAACAGCGCGAAGATATGCGGCGTCTTTGGGAAAGACAGGACGCAATGCAAGCCAAACACGAGGCCGAAATGAAAGAAATGAATCAGAGATTCTATGATAAATTTGATGCTATGGACGCCAAGATTGATGCCAATGCCAAAGAATTCACCAAGCAACTCCACAGCAATTTTGTTCAAACGATGATAGGTGTCGGAGCAATCATGGCGGCTATCGGCGGCTTGATTATCACGGCTTTGAAGTAAACTTATCAATCGAAAAAAAGCACCGCCCCTAAATTTGAGACGGTGTCTTTTTTTGCTTTGAAAAATTTTTTATTGCTGATACTTGAGCTTGAGCGCGGCGTTAACAAACTCTCTGAACAGCGGGTGAGGATGATTCGGGCGCGATTTCAATTCGGGGTGGAATTGGCAACCGACAAACCACGGATGAATTTCTTTGCTCAATTCGATAATTTCGACGAGGCTGTCGTCAGGCAAGACGCCCGCAATTATCATGCCGTGCTCTTGAAAAATTTCGCGGAATTTGTTATTGAACTCGAAACGATGACGATGCCGCTCGCTGATTTGTTCGACGCCGTAAGCTGCCGCCGTGTGCGTTTCGGGCAAAACTTTGCAGGGGTATGCTCCAAGCCGCATTGTCCCGCCCTTTTGCGTCACGGCAATTTGAGAATCCATCAACGCAATAACGGGGTGCTCGGTGTCGGGATTGAATTCGGTTGAGTTGGCGTCGGCGAAGTTGCAAACGTTGCGGGCAAATTCAATCGCGGCGCACTGCATGCCCAAGCACAAACCGAAGAACGGAATTTTATTTTCGCGGGCAAATTTTATCGCCTTAATCTTTCCTTCAATGCCTCTGTCGCCGAAGCCGCCCGGCACCAAAATTCCTCGACAGCCGCTGAAAATTTCTTCCAAGTCAACTTCGGGACATTCAATCTTTTCTGCGTTCACGAAATTGATTTTGACTTTGGCGGAATGTTCAATGCCCGCGTGGTTAAGTGCCTCGACGACGGAAATGTAAGCGTCGGGCAGCTCAACATATTTTCCGACAAGCGCGATTTTTACAGAGCGGTCGGGATTTTTTATTTTGTGAACCATAAGCCGCCAATCGTCGAGCTTGGGCGGAGCTTGCGGCAGATTTAATTTTTCGAGGACGATTTTGTCAAGCCCTTCGTTTTCCATGATAAGCGGCACTTCGTAAATCGTCGACGCCGTTCGATTTTCTATAACGGCATTTTCGTCCACGTCGCAGAAAAGAGCTATCTTCCTTTTGAGTTCGCGGGTTATCGGATAATCTGTCCTGCAAACCAAAATGTCCGGTTGAATTCCGATTGCCCGCAACTCTTTGACGCTGTGTTGAGTGGGTTTGGTTTTGAGTTCGCCCGCCGCCCCGATATACGGCAACAAAGTCACGTGAATGTAAAGCGCGTCGTTTTTGCCGACTTCCTTTTTGACTTGACGAATCGCCTCAAGGAACGGCAAGCTCTCAATGTCGCCGACGGTGCCTCCGACCTCCGTTATCACAACGTCCGCTTTGTCCTTTTCGGCAACGGCATAGACGCGCGCTTTAATTTCGTTGGTGACGTGCGGGATAACTTGAACCGTCGAGCCGAGATAATCGCCCTTGCGCTCTTTGGACAAAACAGACCAATAAACTTTGCCCGTCGTGGTGTTCGAGTGCTTGCTTAGATTAATGTCAATGAATCGTTCGTAGTGTCCCAAGTCGAGGTCGGTCTCCGCGCCGTCGTCAGTCACGAAAACCTCGCCGTGTTGGTAAGGGCTCATTGTGCCGGGGTCGATGTTGATGTAGGGGTCGAACTTTTGAATCGTAACTTTCAAGCCGCGACTTTTGAGAAGTCTGCCGAGCGATGCTGCAGTAATTCCTTTGCCGAGTGATGAAACTACTCCGCCGGTCACGAAAATATATTTAGCCATTTTGTCCTCCTTTAACTGCTTTATTTTTTAAGATTGATTCTGTCAACGGGAAATTTTTCCTGCCGAAAATCCTCGCGGGCAAGCACGGAAAAAATTTTTCGGCTTTTTTATTTTCCTCAATGTAAGTGCCCGATAACAGATTTATGTTGAGGGCTTTGCTTTAGAAGCTGAATATTTGGTGCAACAGGAAGTATTAAGATTGGCAGCAAGGTTTACAACTTTTCTTCGAACTCGGAAACAACGCTGTCGGAGCTTGTGGTTTCCGTCGGCAAAATTATCAACGTTTATTCGGGCGCAAAAAATACAACTACACCGTAGCACTCACCAAATCTGCCGAATCTTAACTTTGAAATCAGCAACGCAACCAAATGTCGTTAAATCGTCAGTGTTGACGGTCTCTATAACCTCATGAGCACCGACGATAAATTGTTTGTCAGCGGAGAAAAACAATACAATCGACGCAGGCGCGGGCAACGATACAATTGTTTTTGATTATGCATTGCGTAGCGTGATTCAATATACAGAAGGCGACGGCAACGACACGCTCAAAATCGTCGGCAGCTTCTTTCATTTCAACCAAAAAGAGCGGCAACAACGTTATCGTAACGGTCGGGAGAAGGCAAGATAACTTTGGAAGGCGCAGCGAAATTGGATACGCTTAACATTGTCGCTGACAAACCTTCTTGGACACTCGACGGCACAACTGCCAAATACGGCACGAACGACAGTACTTTGGTCACGCTTAAAGGCGTCAAATCAATCAAAGGACTCTCAGTCAGCGGCGAAAAAATCACGCTGAAAAATTTCACGGCGACGACCTTTAACATCAACGACGACACTTATCAAATCAG
>CAMVAG010000090.1 GCA_947165405.1 uncultured Selenomonadales bacterium | reverse complement strand
GCAAAGAAAAAGTAGAAGAAACTTTTAAAGAGTTTTAATAAAGCTGTGATAAATTTTCGGCAAAGGAGAGTGATGGAGATGAAGGTGCCAAAAATTTTTGCGGCAATCGCGGCGGCAATTTTGTTCGCGGCGAGTGCAAGTGTATCCGCCGAAACCCAAGCCGTTAATTATGTCGACGGCGTCGATTGGAAAAACAGAGTCGTGACCGTGACGGGCGAAGGGCTTATTCCGTCCGTTGCCGTCAATCAACTGCAGGCGAGGAATTGGGCTTCCAAAGCTGCGCGGGCAGATGCTTATCGCAAACTTGCCGAAATTATCAACGGCGTGCGCGTCGAGGGCGAAACGACCGTCGAGAAAATGCTGACGACTTACGACCAAATAAAAATCAAAGTTGCGGCGACGATTCGCGGCGCGGTTGTCGTCAACGAAACTTATTTGGAAGAAGGCGGCTATCGTGTCGTAATGCAAATGCCGCTCTTCGGCACGTCGAATTCATTGGCGGGAGCCGTCTTTGAAAAATCTTCGGAAGTCGAACCTTTCCCCGACCCCGTCCTCGAAGTTGAGCCGTCTTCCATGCCTTACAACTCTTCGACGCCGCTCAAGCGCAGATTCGAAATCACGAGAGCAAACCGCGAACCTGCCACGCCCGTAACGTCTTACAAGCCGCCGCTTTCGAGGATGTCAATGCAATCGCTTGACACAATCATTTTGCAAAAGCTGGCGACAAATAATTTGACGGTGCAGGAGCCGACTTATCAACAACCGACTTATCAAGAGCCCGTCCAAAATTCGCAAACAGTTTACGACACGCCGACGACAACTCAACCCGTGCGCAGAACTGTTTCGGAATACGCTTCGCTGGCTCAAGGCGATTACACCGGTTTGGTCGTCGACTGCCGCGGCTTGGACTTGCAACCGGTCATGAGCCCCGTCATTGAAAATTCCAACGGCACAAAAATCTACGGCCACAAAAATCTTGACATCGACAAAATAATTTCAATGGGCATGGCGGATTATATCAGCGACGAGGAAAGCGTCGACCGCGCAGGAGACAATCCGCTCGTCGTCAAGGCAATCGCCGTAAAAAATTTCAACAGCAATCCCGTCTTGACAATCCCCGATTCGAATCGCGTTTTGATTGAAAATTACGCCACGAAATTTTTAAAAGACATGAAGGTCGTTTTCCTCTTCGACTATTAAAATTTTTTCAAGATAATTTTTCGCCGACTTCGGCGTTTTTTTTTGACCGGAAATATTTGAAAAGCAGCGGGCAGTTGACGGAAAATTTTTCGTCAAAAATTTTTTTACTTGCCGCAAAAAATCTTTGTCAAGCATGAAATAAACATGATATAATCTGCGCGGGAAGGAGGAGATTTCATGATAGAAATTTTGAAGAAAGCGTTTGACAAATTCGACGCACTGATTATATTGGCGGCGATATTCCTCTTTATTCATTTCGATTACGATAACCTCTCAATGCTCGACAAAATTTATATGGCGTCGTTTGCATTCTGGACGGTTACGAAACTTATTCGGCTTTACATTATTTACAAGAACGAGAAAGGATGATTCAATGAGAAAAATTTTTTTAACGGTACTCTTGCTGATGACGTTTATCTTAAGCGGCTGCGGCTCTCAAGAAAAAGAGGAGGCTAAAGACGACACGCAAGCCGAATCAAAAGAAGAGGCTCAAGCCGGAAACGTCGAAGGCGACTTGAAAATTTCCATGCTCAATGTCGGGCAGGGCGATGCGATTTTGATTCAAACAGGCAAGCAAACAATTTTAGTCGACACGTCCGACACCGACGAGCGCGAGCTTTTGGTTAAGGAGCTGGAAAAATTTTCCGTCACGAAGATTGACAAACTCATCTTGACGCACCCGCACGCCGACCATATCGGCAGCGCGAAAGTTTTAATCAATCCGAGCAAGAAGGAGCTCACCGCGAATCCTTATCTTGAAAAAATTTCCGTCGCGGAAGTTTACGACAACGGCATTGCTTCGACTTCGCCGCTTTATAAAAGTTACATGAAAGCCGTCAACGCAAAGGGCATTGTTCACAAAAGTTTGAAAGCCGGAGAAACTTTGGACTTCGGAAATTCCGTCAAGTTCAATGTCCTCTACCCGACGCCCGAACTTGTCAACGCCGTCAACGAAGGCGGTTGGAAGTCTGACCCGAATAACGAATCCGTCGTCGGCAAACTCACTTACAAAAAATTTTCCATGATGTTCACGGGCGACGCGGAAAAAGAAGTCGAGGCGGCTCTCTTATCGAACAATAAGGCTAAAGATTTAAAATGCGACGTGTTGAAGGCGGGACACCACGGCAGCTACACGGCGTCGACGAAAGAATTTGTCGCGGCGGTCAATCCGAGCGTCGTCGTAATTTCTTGCGGACCCGACGAGGAACGCCGCAACACTTACGGGCACCCTCATCTTGAGCCGCTTGAAAATTATTTGGCGCAAGGCATCGACGAGAAAAAAATTTTCTGCACGCGCTGGAACAAAACCATTACAATCACGAGTGACGGAAAAAATTTTTCTGTTCAGCCCGAAGACAATGAGGATTGGATTGACAAGTGGATAACCAAAAAGCAGAAGGACAAGAAAAAATAATTTACGAGAGGATGATTCTGTGAAAAAAATTTTTTTGATGATGTTGTTGCCGGTGATATTTATCTTCAGCGGTTGCGACACTCAAGCCGCAAGCAAAGACAGATTTGTCGACAGCAGAGGCAACTTGAAAATTTCCATGCTGAACGTCGGGCACGGCGACGCAATTTTGATTCAGACAAGGCAACAAACAATTTTAATCGATACGGGAAATATCAATAACCAAGCGCAATTCGTCAGCGAGTTGGAAAAATTATCCGTCACGAAGATTGATAAGATAATATTGACGCACGCGCACGGCGACCACATAGGCGGCGCGAAACTTCTAATCAATCCGAGCAAAAAAGAATTGGAGACTTATCCTTACCTCGAAAAAATTTCCGTAGCAGCGATTTACGACAACGGCGTTGTTCACACCAGCGGCATCTATAAAAATTATATTAAGGCAACCGCGGCGAAAAATCTTCCTTATCAACACTTGAAAGCCGGCGATAAATTGGACTTCGGCGACGGCGTCAAGTTCAAAGTGCTTTTCCCGACAGAAGAATTTGTCAACACGGTGAACACCACAAAATACACTGATGACGAACGCGGACACGTTTTTAATAACAGCAGCGTCGTCGGCAAACTCACTTACAAAAAATTTTCCATGATGTTCACGGGCGACTGCGAAAATCCCTCTGAAGCAAAAATTTTATCCGCCAACAATGTCAAAGATTTAAAGTGCACTGTTTTGAAAGCAGGGCATCACGGCTACGGCGGTTCCTCGTCGGAAGAATTTGTCGCGGCGGTTAATCCGAAATATATCTTAATCAGCTCACTTGAGAAAGGAGACCCCAAAAAGGCTTACGGTGCGCCCTACCTTAAACCGCTCGAAACTTATTTGGCGCAGGGCGTCGACGTAAAAAATATTTTATGCACGCGCTGGAACGGCACAATCTCACTCATAAGCGACGGCAAAAATGTTTCTGTCGAAGTTGAAAAAAAGGAGGATTGGGTTTATAAATGGATGGAGAAAAAAAGAAAGTACAAAATGAAATGAGCGTGTTCCTTGACCGAATCGAAGAGGAGGAAGACGGCTCGTCGACGGCAATTTTATTCTTCGAGGAGGAAGAGGATGAGTTTCGCGAATTTGTTTTGCCGGCAGATTTTTTGCCCGAAGGCACAAACGAGGGCGAATACCTCACCATAAAAATTTCTCGTGACGAGGAAAAAACAACCGAAGCTCTTGACGAGGCGCGGGCTTTACTAAAAAAATTGGAGGAATGAGGAATTAATTTGCTGAAAAAATTTCTGACATGTTTCAGTCTGCTGCTCGTCTTGGTTTTCGCGGCGACGGCTCAAGCCAAATCCGCCGAGCTCACGAGGATAAACGCCTTCGACTTGGACGACGAGACTTTGCGGATTGAAATTTCTTATCGCGGCGGAAAAATCGAGGCGGGCGATGTTTCAACCAATTTGTCTTCGGGGATTTTGCGCGTCGAACTTGATAACACTTTGCCGGGAAGAGTGAGCCGCGTTTCGGGCACACAAATTGATTCGGCTGCAAAAAATTTCGTCGAAAAAATTTTAACCAACAAGACGCGAACGAATCACACGAGCATTCAAGTTCAGTTCAATTCGGCAACGGAAGGCGACGTGAAATTTTTCTTGGAGCCCGCCGACCGTTCCGATAAGAAAGATGCTTGCGTTGTCGTCGACGTGAAAAAAAATTTTGCGGACAACAGCTTGAAGCAATATTTTGACGGCGACGGACAAATTATCGTGCTCGACGCGGGGCACGGCGGCTCTGATGCCGGAGCAATCGGTCCGACGGGCGTTACTGAAAAATCTGTTTCCTTAGCTGTTTCGCTCAAAGCGCAAAGACTTTTGGAGGATTCGGGTTATCAAGTCGTCATGACTCGCACGACCGATGTTGATGTTGCCGCGCCGGGCGTTTCGGATGCCGTCGAACTTCAAGCCCGCGTCGACAAGGCCCCGCCGAATGCCGCACTGTTTATCAGCGTCCACTGCAACGCTTTTTCAACCGGCAAAGCTAACGGCATGGAAACTTATCACGCGCCCAACGCCGTCAAAGGTTCGCGACTTGCCCGCCTGCTAAACGAGGAACTTGCACGACTCGGCGGCTTAAACAATCGCGGTGTCAAAGCGGCAAGATTTTATGTCATGACGCATTCGCAATGCCCCGCCTCGCTGATTGAGCTGGGCTTTATCACCAATCCGCGTGAAGAAAAATTATTGGCAAGCGAAGATTATCAGCAGAAGCTTGCGCAGGCAATCACAAATGCCGTCAATCGCTATTTCAATCAAGGAGGATTTGATTAATCGTGAAGAAAATTTTAGTGCCGGCAATGCTCGCGCTTCTTCTGTTCACTGCAGGTTGCGATAAGCCGCCGAATGAAAACCCGCCCGCGCCGACCCCTCCCGCACAAACCGAAACCGAATCAAAACCCGATAAGCCCGAACAGAAACCGCTCGACCCCGCGCCGGACAAGTCGATTAAAGAAAGAGAGAATCAGCCCGCAAACAACGAAAGGACAGAGCAATCGCTGAACGTGAAAATTTATTATCCCGACGATTCGGGCATGAAACTCGTCGAAGTCGAACGCGAAATCGTTGTAGACAACTCGACCGACAAATACACCGCCGCTGTCGAAACTTTGAAAGAGGAGCCGGACGAGGAAAACTTGACGACGATTTTCCCGAAGAACGCGGCAATCAGAAAAGTTACGGTTCGTGACGGCTTGGCGACGGTCGATTTTGACGGCAGCATTTTGAAAGGTTTTGTCGGCGGCTCGACCGGCGAAGAATTTTTAATCGGCTCAATCGTCAACACGCTTACAAATTTCCCCGAAGTCAAGCGCGTGAAGTTTTTGGTTGACGGCAAAGAAATTGAAACTTTATCGGGACACATGGATTTGAGCATGCCGCTCGAACGCATGAACAATTTAACAGAATAAAAATAAAAATCGGCGCGAAAGCTTTCAAGCTCTGTGCCGATTTTTAATGTCAATTTAAGTCATGGAGGCTTGAACATGATAAAAATAATTCTGTCAGACATCGACGGAACATTTCTCACGGACGCAAAGACAACTTGCCCGCGCCACGCAGAGGCAATTAAATCCGTCACGGCTAAGGGCTTGAAATTTGTTTTCGTTTCTGCGCGCATGCCCGAAGCAATTTACCCGATAACCGACGCGCTCGGCATGGCGCACACGCCCGTTATCAGCTACAGCGGCGGCATGGTCTTGACCGAAGACGAGGAAATTATCTTCGACAAAAAAATTTCCGCCGAAGACGCGCAAGGAATTTTGGCGGCAATGAATCATTGGCAAGACATTTCGATAAATTACTACACCGGACGCCGCTGGTTTGTCGAGGCGATTGACGAACGCATTCAACACGAAATGGACATCACGCAGGCGACTGCCGAAGTTGAGCGTTTCGATAAACTTCAGAGCGAAAAAATTTTCCCGAATAAAATTTTGGTCATGTGTGCGCCGCCGACTTGCCGCGAGATGGAAATTGAACTCGGCAAAAAATTTCCCGCGCTCAACGTCGTCCGAAGTGCTCCGCATCTTTTGGAAATCATGGACAAAAGTGTTTCGAAGGCGACGGGCATTGAGGTCTTGCTCAAGCATTACGGCTTCACGGTCGACGAGGCGATTGCTTTCGGCGACAACTATAACGATGTCGAAATGCTCGGCTACGTCCCGCAAAGTGTGGCAATGGCGAACGCGCCGGACGACGTAAAAAAATTAGCCGCCGCCGTCACCGATTCAAACGAGGTCGGAGGCATCTACACTTACCTGAAAAAAATCGAAATCATATGACAAAAAATTTAGGAGACGTCACGGATGACGACTCCTTACGCCGCACTGAAACAGGATGTTTCTTTGGACAAGCAAAGAAAAAGTAGAAGAAAACTTTCAAAGACGGGGGCTCCAAAAGTTCAATACGTCCTCTTCTTGACAAAATCGTCGTAACTCATTGAGCGCGTGTGTTTGGTGTGAGCCCATTCGTGTTCGTTGCGGTGTATGAAGCCCAAAAAAATTATCGGTATCCACGAATAAATGAACAGCGGATAAAAAAGCAAGTACCACCACGATTTGAGCTTGGCGCGAACTTTCACGAGGATAATCATCGGCAAGATGTATTGCGCAATCATTATCACCATTAAAATCTGCGAAGGCAACACGGAATAAATATTCGTGTAGAGCGTGCCGAAAATCAGCTGAATATAACTCATCAAAAAGAAAAACGACGACAACATTAAAAAATGCGGCTGCAACAAATAAAGGCAACCGTCGAACATGCGAATATCTTTTCGCCGCCAACCTTCGCGAATCATTTTCGGGATAAAGCGGTGCGCCACGTCGAATTGACCTTGCGCCCAACGTTTCCTCTGCGTCCAAGATTGCGCGAACGTCAAAGGCTTTTCGTCATAGACAATGGCGTCGTGAGCCCAAGTCGTCTTCAAACCTTCGGCGAGCGACTTCATTGTAAATTCCATGTCTTCCGTTAAGCAATTCGCCCGCCAACCGTGTTTCTTGAGCACGTCGAGAGTAATGCACATGCCCGTGCCGCCCAAGACCGCCGATAAGCCGAGATTCGTTTTGGCGAGGTGGCTGACGTAATCGATAACCCAAAAGGCAATCGCGAACGTGCCGCTTACCCAAGTGTCGTAAGGATTTTTTGCGTCGAGGAAGCCTTGAATAATTTTGCCGCCCTTGCAGAGGCGATTGTTCATTTCCATTAAAAAGTTCGGGTGAACGAGATTATCGGCGTCGAAGATTGCTACGGCGTCATAAATCTTTCCTTCCTTTTCCATTTCAAAAAGTTTATCGAACATCCAATCGAGCGCGTAACCTTTGGATTTTTTTGTTTCGTCGATGCGCTTGCAGACAATCGCGCCGGCGCGTGCGGCAATTTCGGCGGTGTTGTCGGTGCAGTTGTCGGCGATAACGTAAATGTCATAAAGCTCGTCGGGATAGTCGAGGGTCTTCAAATTTTTTATGAGCGGTTCTATCACGGTGCTTTCGTTGTGAGCGGCGACAATCACGGCGAATTTTTTTTGCGGAATTTTTATCTTGACTTCCGAACGCCGCCACATTCCGAAGAATCCGATTACACACAAGTAAAACGTGAACAGGAACAGCACGGCTTGAATCGGAACCATTATTATATCGAGAGGGTATTCGAACATTTTCAACCCTGACTTTCAAAAATTTTTACGGCTAGTCTACACTTCCCGCGCCGCCCTTGTCAAGCTGTGATAAAATTTGCACGGAGGTGTTTTATTTGGAAAGTTCAACGTTCATATATTTTTTGACGGCGTCGATTTTGTTGACGCTCGCGCCCGGCCCGGACATTTTGTATCTGTTGACAAAGAGCCTCGCGGACGGAGCAAAGGCGGGAATAATTTTGGCGTGCGGCTTGGTGAGCGGAATTGTCTTCCACACGACGCTCGTAATGCTCGGCGTGGCAACGTTCATAAGCTCTTCGGCAACGGCGATGTTCCTCTTGAAAATTTTCGGCGCGGCGTATCTTTTATTCTTGGCGTTCGGAGCGTTCAAGGCGGCGCGGCTCGGAAAAAAATTTTCCTTGACGCGTTCGGGAGCAAAAAATTCTTCGGCGGCACTTTACAAGCGAGGCGTCTTGATGAACGTCCTCAATCCGAAAGTTTTATTATTTTTCCTCGCGTTTCTTCCGCAATTCGTCAATCTCAATCTCGAAGGCGCAAGCTTGTCGATTTTGTTTTTGGGAGTCGTCTTCGCCGCGCAGGCTCTGATAATTTTTTCATGCGTTGCGTTCTTTGCAAGCCGCGTGAGGAATTTACTCTTGCGACGAAAAAACATCGGACAAGTTTTAAATTTCGTTGAAGCTGCCGTCCTTGCACTAATCGCGCTGACCTTGATTATCCTGTGAAAAAAAATCCCGCCGAATTTTTTCGACGGGATAAATTTTTTTATGAGACGATTTTATTTGAGAGTGTTGCCGCTTATCTTATGTGTCGTGCCGTTGATATTGATCGAGCTGCCGCTCTTGACATTCGTGAGGATGACAGAGCCGCCGTCAATCGCAA
>CAMVAG010000089.1 GCA_947165405.1 uncultured Selenomonadales bacterium | reverse complement strand
CTAATTGACTTTCGCAAGTCTTCAGACAAATACATCAGCCCCGCCGTCGAAGTGAAGCTCAACTGGAAACTCACGTCGAACAAAAGCAGCGGTTGATTAATCAGCATGGCAAGCGCGGTCAAAGTCAAGAGGCGCGCTCCTTCAGCATCCGCGTCGAGTGTCTTTGCCAAGAAAATTAAAATGCCCATCGTCGCCGAACGCATGACTTGCGGCAAAAGCCCGCTCAATATCGCGTAGGTTCCGATAACGAAAAAGCCGATTGCAAACTGCAAAGATTTCGGCAGCCTCAACATCAAACAAAGATAAGCCGTCGCCATTGCCAACATGCTCATGTGCGAGCCGCTGACCGATAAAATATGGACAATGCCCGTTGTTTGAAAGTCTTCGACGAGTTCGGGATTGAGCCCCGCGTAGCCGCCGAAGAGCATTGCAAAAATCGCCGCCGCATCTTCCCTCGACATGACGCTTGCCATCGATTCGCGATAGTGTTCACGAATTGCCGCGACGATTCTCAAAAATTTTATCCAAAGCCCGCCGTCGACTTCCTCAATCGAAATGCCTTGCTTGTTCGCCGAAAGCCGCGCGGTAATTCCGTCAGCCTTCATGCGAGTGACGCCGTCGATTTGTCCGGGGTTGTTGTAGTTCGTCAAGAGTTTGAGGTTGCCGCCGAAAAAAATTTTATCGCCGATTCGCGCCGCCGGTAAAGGTTCGCCGTCGTTCGGGTAGCAAGTCAAAATCAATCCGCCGCAAATTTTTTTCTCCGCGTCTTTGAGTTTGATTGTCTTCGCGTCGACGACAAAGCGCACTTGAGTTAAACCGTTCTGCAAAATTTTTACTTGCGGCTCCTCACGAACGACGCCCGAAATTTGAACGGCTTGCCCCGCGAATTTTGAAACGTCATCGGGCGGAAGGTTATCGACTGCAAAAAATCTCAAGCCGCCGAGCGCAAAAAAAATTATCGGACAGATTATCCATGCCGTCAAATTTTTTCGACGCCATGTAATCAGCAATCCGATTATACTTGCCGCCACGCAGGCTCCGATTAAAAATTTCGGCGTGCGCGGAAAATATTCCATGAAAATAATTCCCGCCGCCAAAGCCGCGAGTGTGACGTTCAAAAAAGAATCCGAAACTTTAACCTTCATGATAAAAATCGCCGCCTAAAGACACGCCGGACTGCACGTTCGTTTGCGCTCACCGCTGCGTTTCGAATTTAACGGTACGCTCTAAAAATCTTTCAAGCCGAAACTTTGCAACGCGCCGATTGAATTTCGCCAATCGCGTTTGACTTTGACCCACAAGTCCAAAAAAATTTTCGCGCCCAAAAGCATTTCGATTTCGGGACGAGCCGCCGCTCCAACTTGCTTGAGCATTGCGCCGTTCTTGCCGATTAAAATTCCTTTTTGCGAATCGCGCTCAACGTAAATCGTCGCCCGAATAAAAATCGTTCCGTTGTCGCGTTCGGTAAATTCCTCCAAGTCGACGGCGATTGAGTGAGGAACTTCATCTTGCGTCGCGTGCAAAATTTTTTCGCGAATCAGCTCGGCGATTATCAAGCGTTCGGGTTGGTCGGTCACCATGTCGGCGGGATAATATTGAACGCCTTCGGGCAAAAATTTTTTCGCCTCGTCGATAAGTTCGTCGAGGTTGATTCCGTTCGTCGCGCTTATCGGAACGACCGCCGCAAAATTTCTGCGCGTCGAGTATTCGGCGATTATCGGCAAAAGTTTTTCGCGGTCAAGCAAATCGATTTTGTTCACGACGAGGATAACGGGCTTGGTCGTCGCGCTCAAACGTTCGAGGATATATTTTTCGCCGCCGCCAAATTTTTCCGTAGCGTCAATCACAAAAAAAATCGCGTCGACTTCCTTAAGCGTGCCTTCCGCCGCCTTTAGCATGTATTCGCCGAGTTTGAACTTGGGCTTGTGAATGCCGGGCGTGTCGAGGAAAATAATCTGCGCGTCGTCTTCCGTCAAGATGCATTGAATGCGACTGCGCGTCGTCTGCGGCTTATCGGAGGTTATCGCGACCTTCTGCCCGATAATTTTATTTATCAGCGTCGACTTGCCGACATTCGGTCTGCCGATAACCGCGACGAATCCCGATTTGTAATTCATGTCAATCCCTCCAAAAAAAATTCCCCTGCGCGGGGAAAAATTTTTTTCAGTCCAGAAAATCTTTGAGCTTCTTTGAGCGGGCAGGGTGGCGCAGTTTGCGAAGTGCCTTTGCCTCAATTTGACGAATCCTCTCGCGTGTGACGTTGAAACTTTTTCCGACTTCCTCAAGCGTGCGTGCTCTGCCGTCCTCAAGCCCGAACCTCAAGCGCAAAACATTTTTCTCACGTTGCGTCAAAGTTCCCAAAACGTCTTCAAGCTGCTCCTTCAAAAGCATGAACGAGGCGGCATCGGCGGGCGCGGGCGCGTCGTAATCGGGAATAAAGTCGCCCAAATGCGAATCATCTTCCTCGCCGACGGGCGTCTCAAGTGAAACCGGCTCTTGCGAAATTTTCTTTATCTCTCGAACGCGGGCAACGTCCACTTCCATTTCTTCCGCAATTTCTTCGTCTGTGGGTTCGCGTCCGTTTTTCTGCAACAAGTTCCGCGAAACTCTCGTGAGCTTGTTAATCGTTTCGACCATGTGCACGGGGATTCGGATTGTGCGCGCTTGGTCGGCTATCGCCCGCGTTATCGCTTGACGAATCCACCAAGTTGCGTATGTCGAAAATTTGTAGCCTTTGCGGTAATCAAATTTTTCGACAGCTTTAATCAATCCCAAGTTGCCTTCTTGAATCAAATCCAAAAAGCCCATGCCGCGCCCGGCGTATCTTTTGGCGATTGACACGACCAAACGCAAATTTGCCTCCGCAAGTTCTTTTTGCGCTGATTCGGCATCTTGTTTCCGCTGCTTAAATTCCTCATTAACGCGATTAAATTCATTGGCGTCAGGATAATCTTTCTCTTTGGGCGCCGGAGGTAATTCCATGCGCATTGCCAATTCTTTTTCTTCGTCGGCAGTGAGGAGCGGCACCCTTCCTATTTCTTTGAGGTACATGCGGACGGGGTCGTCGATTGAAATATTGTCGGTTATCAAATCGGTTTCAACGGTCGGCTTGGGCGTTTCGACATCGTCCGAAGGAATTTCGACATGCTCGACAGAAGTGAGAACGTCATCTTGTTCAAGCGCAACATCTTCGGCAGACAAATCGACTTCGACGCTGTCGCCCATATCCTCAAGCGGGGTTTCTTCGTCGACTATCGATATGCCTTCGCGCTCGCACAGGCTCAAAATCTCGTCAATCTCTTCGGCGTCATTTTCCATGCCGAAGCTCTGTGTGATTCTGTCAAAATCTCCCCAAGTAAGTTTCCCGCCGGTTTGCTTGGCTCTTTCCGTTAAAGCCGAAATAATTTTTTGCGTACGACTTTTTTCCGTAGAAGTTGCCGCCGCCGGTTCAGATTTTTTTTGTGCGGAATGATTTTTTTTGTTTCCCGACAGGCTGCCGTGGGAGCCGCCTTTATTCGGCTCGACAGTTTTATTTTCTCCTGTCATTATCGCAGCCTCCTTTCAAAAACAATTATCTTTTGCTTTGCAACTTGTCAATCTCTTTTTTTATTTTTAACGACTCTGCAACTGTTTTGTTGTAAGTCTCTTTGTCGTTTGAAGCATATTTTTCGGCTTGCGCTATCAGCTCTTGGTATCTTTTATTGAGCGCGGTCAATCGCAAAAATTTCAGCGCATCGTCAAAGACTCTTTCGTCTGTCTCCGGCGGCGCGTCAAAGCCGTTTATAAATATTCGGGAAAGTTCCGCATAAGCCGCCTCGCTCAATTCTTCCGCTGCGCTCATTTTGTCGGGGCGTCTTTCTTCCGTTGCGCAAGTTCGATACCATTTTATTATTTCTCTGTGCGGTTCCGAAAAAATTTCTTGCGGCACCAACTTCAACGCATATTCCAGTGCCTCGTTGTCGTGCCACGAAATGCGCAAAATATCTTCGCAGGCAAGCCGAAACAGTGACGACTTATCGTCGGAAACAGGTGCTCTTTGAACGGCGACCTTTTTAATTTCGGGCTCGCGGAAAGTCTCTCGAATCGGTCGGGAAGAAAATTTTTTCCACTCGGCGGCAATATTGTGCTCGTCCATAATCAGCGCAGAAGAAATTTTTTTACGATACTCGTTGCGCATGATTTCCGAATTAATATTGGCGACGACGGGAAGAATATCATGCAAAGCTTGAACTTTTCCGGAAATCGTCGACAAATCCGCGTGAGCAACAACGTAGTTTATTCGATAGTCAATCATCGTCTCCGCGTTGTTTATGAGCCTCTCGAAAGCCTCTTTGCCGTGCTTGCGAATAAATTCGTCGGGGTCTTTGCCGTCGGGAACTTTTATGATAAAAACTTCCGCACCCGCCGCTTGAACAATCGGCAAGGCACGAATCGTGGCTTTTTGACCTGCCTCGTCGCTGTCGTAGCAGAAAATAATTTTCTTCGCGTAGCGCGTAATCAATTTGGCGTGTTCGGGCGTGAAGGCGGTACCGAGCGAGGCGACGACATTTTTTATCCCCGCGCTGAAAAGAGAAATCGCATCCATGTAACCTTCGACGACGATAGCCTTGCCCGCCGAGCTTATCGCACGATTCGATTTGTCCAAGCCGAAGAGCAAATTTCTTTTGTTGAAGATTGGCGTTTCGGACGTGTTGAGATATTTGGGCGTCTCGTTATCGGAAGCCTCAAGCACGCGCCCGCCGAAGCCGACGACGTGCCCGAAAATATCGGTAATCGGAATCATGATTCGCCCGCGAAATCTGTCGTAGTAGCCGGAAGAATTTTTGCGTTTGGTAATGAGCCCGACCGTTTCAATTTGTTGATGAGAAAAGCCTTTTCGCCTCAAGGTTGTCAAGAGATTGTCCCACTCTTCGGGCGCGAAACCCAATTTGAAATTTTCAATGGTCTCCGCTGTAATTCCACGCGCCTCAAGATATTTCCTGCCGACTTCGCCGCGAGCTGTCTTGATTAAACACTCGTGATAAAAATCCTGCGCGAGTTCATTGATTTTGAATAAATCTTTTTCCTCACGACGTCGCCGCTCTTCTTCGGGCGAAAGTTTTCTTGTGGGGAGGTCAATGTCCAATCTTTGCGCTTGAAGTTTAATCGCCTCGAAGTAGCTGATATTTTCAATGAGCGAAAGAAACTTGAAGGCATTGCCGCCCGCGCCGCACCCGAAGCAATAAAAAAGTCCTTTATCGGCACTCACGCTGAAGGAAGCGGTTTTCTCGTTGTGAAAGGGGCAACGTCCCCAATATCTTCCGTTCCTTTGAGTAAGTTGCACGTAGCGCGACACTACAGAATAAATGTCCGTCCGCTCGTTCACACGCTCAACAAATTCATCAAGCTCCGCACTTCTTCCCGAACTTCTCACTGCCTTTCAACCTCCGTGATTTTTATATTCCCCGCGTCTTTTAATTTTCCTTTCAGCCGCGCAAGAATTTTGTTATAATGCCGTAAGATTTTTGACGGAGGCGTTGCAAATGAAAATCATCGTGGCGATTGACAGCTTGAAAGGCAGCTTGACAAGTTTGGAGGCGGGCGCGGCGGCTCGTGAAGGAATTTTATCGGCGGCACCAAAATCGACCGTTAAAATTTTTCCGTTGGCTGACGGCGGCGAGGGAACTTGCTTTGCAATTACGAAGGCACTCGGCGGCGAAATGAAAACCGTTGAAGTCACAGACCCTCTCGGCGGAAAAGTCTTCGCTCAATTCGGCGAAGTCCCGGAAAAAAAATTGGCGGTCATAGAAATGGCAAACGCGGCGGGCTTGCCGCTTGTCCCCGAAGACAAACGCAACCCGCTCAACACGACAACTTACGGCGTCGGCGAACTGATTAAGATTGCGATTGGCGACGGCTGCCGCGATTTTGTTATCGGTATCGGCGGCTCGGCGACGAACGATTGCGGCTTGGGAATGTTGACGGCTCTCGGCTTTGATTTCGGCGTTGGGATTTTCGGGCGCGACTTGGAAAAAATTTCTGCCGTTGACGATTCAAAAGTTTTGCCCGAACTTCGCGATTGCAAATTCCGAATTGCCTGCGACGTGACCAATCCTTTGACGGGCGCGAACGGTTGCTCGGCGGTCTACGCTCCTCAAAAAGGCGCGACACCCGAAATTGTTTCGACGATGGACACTTGGATAAAAAATTTCGGCGATTTAAGTGCGCGTTTCCTCAAGCTTGAAAAAAAATCTGCGGCGGGCGACGGAGCGGCGGGCGGCTTGGGTTTTGCGTTCAGAAGTTATCTTCGCGGCTCACTTTTGCCCGGCGTCGATTTGGTTTTGGACGCGCTCGACATTGCGCAGGATTTGAAGTCGGCTGACGTTTTGATAACCGGCGAAGGACGCCTCGATAATCAGACCGCGCAAGGCAAAGCTCCTTCGGGCGTGGCGAAACTTGCAAAGAAACTCAATCCGAAAATTTTGACGGTCGGTATCGGCGGAAGTGTCGCGGACATTTCGGAAGACGCGGGAATTGATGCTGCCTTTGCGATTTTGCGAAAGCCGATGACACTTGCCGAAGCCATGCAAAAAAATATCGCCGCAGAAAATATTTCGGCGACGGTTGAGCAGATTATTCGATTGATTGAACGTTCGCGCTAAATTTTTAAATCCTCGCGTCTCATTAACAGGAAACAATAATCGGACAAGCGATTGAGGAAAATTTTGTCCGCCTCGTGAACGGGTTCCGACTTCGACAGCTCGCAAGATAATCTTTCTGCGCGGCGTGTGATTGTCCTTGCCAAGTCGAGGAACGCTCCGCCTTTTGAGTTGCCGGGAATTATGAATTCTCTCAAAGGCGGCAACAAATTTTCCAGCGCGTCCATTTCCGATTCAAGATTTTTCACATCGTCGAAAGTTATCGTCGGCTCCCGATTCAAACTCGCGAAGTCCGCCATAAGTTTCGGCAAATTTTTTTGGAGGAGGAAAATTTTTTCTTTGACCGCCTCGACTTCGACGAACGCCCTCGCCAAACCCAAAGCAGAGTCTGCCTCGTCAATTGCGCCGTAGACTTGAACGCGCAACGAATTTTTTTCGACGCGCTCGCCGGTGTAGAGACTCGTCAAGCCTTTGTCGCCCGTCTTCGTGTAAATTTTCATAGCCGCCTCCTAGCCGATAATCGCTTGACCGAAATAAACGACCGCGCCCATGAAAATTACAAACGGAATATAAATTTTCACGGCGAAAGACAAAAGTTGAGAGTCCGCGCCTTTGACGCCGATAGCCGCCGAGCCGATAGCGATTGACAGCGGAGAAATCATCTTGCCCGCGCAGGCACCCGTAGCATTCGCCGCAGCCACCCACGCTTGAGCGGATTCACTTGCACCGATAGCTTGACTTGCTATGACTTGCAACTTGCCGAAGAGAACGCAGCTTGAAGTAGCCGAGCCGGTGATGTAAGTTCCGACCGAACCGAGAAACGCCGCTATCAGAGGATAAGCCGAGCCGGTCGCCGCAACAGCCGTGTCAGCGATTTGTCCGGTCATGCCGCTGTAGCCCATGACTTTTGCCGTCGCGATAACCGCAATAATCGTGACCATAGTGAATTTGAGATTGTTGACGGTTTTTTTCAAGACGCCGAACATTTCGCCGAAGCTTGCGCCCTGCTTTGAGCCCGCGATAAACGCCGCCAACATTATCAGCACGCCGGGAGTATTAATCCAAACAAAAGTATAAGGTGCGCCGCCCTCGCCGTTGTAAATCGGGACAGCCGATTTGAATTGCATGAGGAATGAATTAATCGGCGGGACAAGTTTACTCGTGAACAGCAGGAAAAAGAAAATCAGAATGAACGGCAAGCAAGCGTTAATTGCCTTCGCGGTGGAGATTTTTGTTTGAGCTTGGTCGGGCATTGCGAATTCGGGATCGTTGACGGGAAATTTTTTCGCAATGAAAACAATCGTGCCCATAGTGCAAATCGCGCCGGCGACGACTGCCAATTCCGGACCGACGAACATTGACAGCACGAGTTCGGGCAGGAAGAATGCAAGACCTGCTCCCAAACACATCATCGTCATGCCGCGCAGAGCCTTCATGCCGCCGCCCGTGACGATAACCATAAGCCAAGGACAAAGCAAAGTTAAAACGCCGAGCTGCAAGGAAGTGAACGTTGCAAGTTGAACCGAATCAAAGCCCGTGACCGAGCTTAAAGTCACGAGAGGAATTCCGATTGAGCCGTAAGCGGTCGGCACAGAGTTTGCAATCAGACAGACCGAAACGGACAAAATCGGATTAATGCCGATACCCGCGAGCATACCTGCAGGAACAGCGATTGCCGTTCCGAAACCCGCCATGCCTTCCAAGAAACCGCCGAAGCCCCAGCCGATTAAAAGAATCAGAACGCGCTTATCGTGGCTGACGCTCGTCAACATGTCCTTAATCGTGTCCATTGCCTTCGTGTGCAAAGTCAAGTTGTAAGTAAAAATTGCAGCGACGATAACCAAGAGGATAGGCCAACATGCAAGCGCGACGCCTTCCAAGACGGATTCAATCGCTCGTATACTTTCCATATCCCAAACGCCCATGCCCGCCGCCAAAGAAATGATAAGTGCGATAAGGCACGCCTTCCACGCCGCCATTTTGATAACGCTGAGCGCAATCACCAGCCACAAAATCGGCGACAGCGCAAGTAGAAACATCAATTCCCCCGACCCCCTT
>CAMVAG010000088.1 GCA_947165405.1 uncultured Selenomonadales bacterium | reverse complement strand
GATGATTCAATGCTGGAAGACAGAAAAGCCGAGCTTACGGCTCTGCGCGACAAGCTGAACGAAATGGGGAATTCACTTTGACATCGCTCGCAAGGAAGAAAAAATCGCCGAGCTTGAATACAAAATGGGTGAGCCGACTTTTTGGGACAACCCCGAAGCCGCGCAGAAAATCACTCAAGAATTAAACGACGTTAAATCGGGCATCGAGACTTACAAAAATCTTTTGACGAAGTTCGACGACACGCAGATACTTTTGGAGCTTGCGCTTGAGGAAGAAGATTTATCGCAGGAGGCAGAAATTTCGGCGGACATTGCAAAGATTAAAGACGGCTTGGAAAATCTGCGACTTGAAATAATGTTAAGCGAACCCTACGACGCAAACAACGCGATTTTGACTTTGCACGCGGGAGCCGGCGGCACGGAGGCTCAAGACTGGACACAAATGCTCTTGCGGATGTATGTTCGTTGGGCGGAACGTCACGGCTTCGAGGTCGAGACGGTTGACTTGTTGCCGGGCGACGAGGCAGGTATTAAGTCCGTGTCACTTTTTATCAAAGGGCACAACGCTTACGGCTACCTCAAATCGGAAAAAGGAATTCACAGGCTTGTAAGAATTTCTCCGTTCGATTCAAATGCGAGGCGTCATACGTCTTTCAGCGCGTGCGACATCATGCCCGAAATCGATGACGCCGTTGAAGTCGATATAAACATGGCGGATGTTCGCGTCGATACCTATCGTGCTTCGGGCGCGGGCGGTCAGCACATCAACAAAACTTCTTCCGCAGTCCGCATGACGCATATCCCGACGGGCATTGTCGTTCAATGTCAAAATGAGCGTTCGCAAATTCAAAACCGTGAGCGTTGCTTGAAAATGCTTCGCGCAAAACTTTTCGAACTTGAGCTTGAAAAAAAGGAACAGGAAATCGCCGGGCTTGAAGGTGACTTGAAGAAAATCGAATGGGGCAGCCAAATTCGCTCCTACGTCTTCCAACCTTACAAGCTGGTTAAAGACTTGCGCACGGGCGAAGAAACCGGCAACGTTCAAGCTGTCATGGACGGCGAAATCGACCCGTTTATCCGCGCCTTCCTCGCCGCAAAGGCTAATGTCAAAATTTGAGGTGTCACCATGAAAAAAACTTTAACCTTTATATTTGTTCTGCTGATTATTTTGGCAGTCGCCGCCGTCGCGTTTGTTCAATTCGCCGCGCCGCGTATTTTGACGAACTATCTTAAAGAAAGAGTCACGACGTTCACCAAAGCGCAGGAAGTCACCTTGTCTTTGGACGCCATGCCGAGTGCAAAAATCGCGCTGGGCTACGTCGATAAAATTCATTGCACGGCCGCCGACGCCACAATCGGCGAGCTCAACCTCAAGCAGGCGGAACTTGACGGCACGGCGATTCACATTAACATTCCGGAATTGCTCATGCCGACCGACGGAATCAGCCGCGAGGAACATACCAATCGCTGTTTGAAATCGGCTGGCACTTTGGAATTGAGCGGAATCATCACGGCGGACAGCTTGAGAGATTTCCTCGCGCAGAAAGCAGACCAATTAAAGAATGTGCAAGTTACAATGACGCCCGAAGGTATCAGCGCGTCGGCTAAGGTTAAAATTCTCGGACGCGAGGCGGATGTTCAAATCGGCGGGCAGATTATCGCTCGTGACGGCGACCTCTATTTCCAAATGACGCACATAAATCTTGAAAACGCAATTCTCCGCCGCGTCAATCTTGATAAATTCTTGGGCGACTTCAACTTGACCGAACAAGTTAAAATGCCGCTCGGTCTTCAATTCAGAACCGTCGAAATGCGCGAGGGCGAGGCTTTCGTCAAGGCGACAAGGAATTAAGCCGTGAAAAAATTTTTTTACAACAGAACGCTTTTAATAATTATCGGCGTGGGACTTTTCGCCGCGCTGATTATCGCCGGGCAAAGATTTTTCGTCGAGTCGGAGAACATGCAGGTTGACTTGGTTGTCGATTATCAAAACATCGTTGACCTCGCCGAACGCGAAGGCTTGGAACTTGACGACGTGTTGAAGATGACCAAAGACGCAGGCATAACTTCCCTTGCGATTTACGATTCGACGCTGGAGAAATTGGCTCGCGGCGGAAAAGTTTTCGCGTTGGCGGGCAGTGAAATTTTGGGCAATTATCAGAGCGGCACTTTGAACAACGACCTTTGGCGGCAGACGATTGAATTTGACTTAATCGCCCCGAATCGCGTTTACGTTATCGGCGGCGATTTGGAAAGTTACTACGACACCAAAGAAGCTTTGATTCAGCGGCTCGGCGAGGAGCGCGTTAAAATTTTTGCCGTCGGAGGAATTGAGGTTATCGAAGTCAAAGCGCAATTCGGCGACTTGTTGAAAATGCCGCTCGGCTTGCCGCACGACCAAATGAACAAAGCGCGCGCCGCAGGATTCAATATTCTTGCCCGCCCGATGAATTTCAATAAGTGCACGGCGGCGAACGTTCAATTTTTTTTCAACAGGATTGAGCACTATCCGATTTCGGAAATTGTTTTTGACGGCCCCGAAGTTTTGGGCGCGTCGAATTTCCTCGACTTGACCGCCGCGAATTTCATTCAACGCAAATTTACTTTCGGAGTGATTGAACACTTCACCCAGCTGAAATTTTATCCTCAAGCCGGCACGGATTATTTAGCGAAGAAAATCGGCAAGAATCACGTCGCCCGCCTCTATGCAATCCCCAAAGACGAGCAACCGAAATTAGACATGGCTACGGCTGTCAATCGCTGGTCGACGACGGACAGGGAACGCAATATCCGAATCAATCTTTTGCGCATTTATGAAAAGCCCGAACCCGAAATGACTTTGCTTGAGACCAACATAAAATATTTCCGCGAAGTCCGCGCAGTCCTCGAACGCGACGGCTTCACTTTCGGCAAGGCGGGCACCTTCGACAATTATTATCCGAATGTGCTTCTTCGTGTCCTCGTGATTGTCGGTGTCGTGGCGGCGGGCGTCTTGTACTTGTCGTTAATTTCGCGTCGGCTCAATCGCAATCGAAAATTTCAGTTGCAACTGTTTGGTGTCTTGGCTATAATTGCGGCGGCTCCGCTTCTGCTCGGCGCGGGCGGCAAGGTCAGAATTTTGGCGGCGTTCATGAGCGCGAACTTATTCCCCGCGCTTGCGATAATTTGTCAGCTCGATTTGCTCCGCGTGATTCAATACAAAATCCGCGTGCAGAATCGGGCAATGCGCCTCAAAGACAACTTGTCGACTTTGCAGCTGATTTGGATTTCCGGTTTTGCATTGCTCGTGACGGGCGTGATGTCGATGACGGGTGCGGCTTATCTTTCGGGCGCGTTATCGGACGTGTCGTATTTTTTGGAGTTTGAAATTTTTCGCGGCATAAAATTAACTTTCATCCTGCCGCTGATTTTGGTCGCCGTTGCTTTCCTGCAAAGATTCAATATCGTCGACGAAGTAAGACACAGCGTCCCCGCGATTCAACAAATAAAAGAGCTCCTCAACAAATCGGTCAGCGTCAAGGCTTTGCTCGTGCTGATGATTTTGTCGGGAGCATTTGTAGTTTTGATTGCGAGGAGCGGTCACACGTCGGGGATGCCGGTTTCGGGCTTGGAAATAAAAATTCGCGCCATGCTTGAACAAATTTTTTATGCTCGTCCGCGTTCGAAAGAAATTTTCTTCGGGCACCCCGCGTTCATGTTGGCAATGACTGCTTTCCTGAAAAAGTTCCCGAAGATGATATGTTTCGCGTTGGTCATGGCGGCGACAATCGGTCAAAGCTCGATGGTCGAAACTTTTGCACACATGCGCACGCCAATTTTTATGTCGTTCATGCGCGGGCTCGACGGCTTGATTCCCGGCGCACTTATCGGCGCGGTGCTGATTGTCTTCCTGCAAATTTTTTTCCGTAAATTTAAAAAGGAGTGATTTTATGATTCACGTTTGTTATTGCTTCTGCGACAAGACCGGGCGTTATGCAAAGTTCGCGGGCACGTCTATGCTTTCCCTCTTTGATAATACAAAATCGGAAGTCACGGTGCACCTCCTCCACGACGAAACCTTGACGCAAGAAAATCGCGATAAATTTTCCTACCTTGCCGGGCGTTACAATCAGCGCGTGAAATTTTATAATCTTTCCGAGCGTTGCCCCGATAAAATCGCCGAAATTATAAAGTTGGTTCCCGACGCGGAAAAGGCGGCGGTTACCATAGGCGCATTTTACAAATTGTTGATTCCGCAAATGCTTCCCGCGAACATAAAAAAAGCCGTCTTCCTCGACCCCGACACGATAATTAATCTCGACATAAACGAACTTTGGCAAATCGAACTTGCCGATAAAATTTTGGGCGGCGTCCCCGAAATATCAAACGGAGCCAATCCCGACAAAGCTTTCCTTTTGTGCAGCGAAGGCATCGTAGAAAGCGAGGATTATTTCAACTGCGGCGTCTTGCTTATGAATTTGGAGCTCTTGCGCGGCGAGGAAGAAATAATACGCGAAGGACTCGACTTCAGAGGTAAAAATCCCAAGCATAAATATTTGGAACAAACCGTCTTGAATTATTGCTTCTCTGCGCGGACTTTAAAGCTTCCCGTAAAATTCAATCGCTTTGTCAGGTTGGAACGCGCCGGCAAAGAACAAATCATTGAAGAAAAAATTTATCATTATTCGGGCGGCGCCTCAAGACCCGGTATCGATTTGAATGATGTATTTAATCGCTTGTGGTTGAGTTATTTTATCAAGACGCCTTTATTTAGCGCGGAGTCGCTTGGTCGGCTTTATGAGCAGTTTCAAAAAAACCGCAACGAAATGAAAGACGTTCCGTTAAAAATTGCTGCGATTATGCCCGGCAAAATGCGCGCCTTTTTTATCGAACCCGCGAAATTAAAAACAATGACAGCGGCTTTCGCAATAAAACCTTACGAAGAAGTTATCCTCGCCGAAAATGAAAAATCGCTTAAACAATTAATCGAAGCCATGAAAACTTACAAAGGCATGAGCGTATTCTTTATCTTGACGGAAAAATTTTTAAAGAAAAAATTCCCGATTGAATTGTTGCAGCGGGAAGGCTTCACGGAAGATAAAGACTTTGTAAAAGCGTGGAACTTTTTACCCGATGCGCAGGGCGTAAAATTTGATTCGTATTCTCTTCTTAAAACAATGTGATTGACAGGAGTGGTTTTATGATTCATGTTTGCTTCAGTATCTTTGACGAGGCGGGCACTTTTTCAAAGTTCACGGGCACTGCCATGCTCTCGCTTTTTGATAATACAAATTCCGGAATCACGGTGCACGTTTTTCACGACAAAACCTTGACGCAAGAAAACCGCAACAAATTTTCTTACCTCGTCGGTCGTTACAATCAAGCCGTAAAATTTTACAACGTCGAGGAACTTTTCGCGGACAGACTTGCGGAAATTAAAAATCTCTTCCCCAATCTTGACAAAATCCCGTTCAACAAGGCAGCACTGTATAAATTTTTTATCCCGCAAGCACTTCCCGACGACATCGGAAAAGCGATTTACCTTGAGTCAAATGTTATCGTCAACATGGACATAAGCAACCTTTGGCACGTCGAACTCGGCGATAAAATGCTTGCCGCCGTTGGCGTAAATTCAATCGACCCCGATTTTCCGCTGCAAGATAAAATTGTTGCCGACGGTTTCGTCAAGAAGGAAAATTATTTCAACGCGGGCGTTCTCTTAATGAACTTGAAACTTTTGCGAGGCGAGGAAGAAAAAATATCGGAAGGAATAAAATTCGCCGCCGAGCACAATTATATAAATTTTTTGGATCAAACGGTTTTGAATTACTGCTTCTCTACTCAAGCATTGAACTTGCCTGTTAAGTTTAACAGGTCTACGCAAATAGTTCGTCTGGAAAAAGAGTCACCCGGCAAAAAAATTTATCACTATGCGGGCGGAAGTTTCGGTGTAGGGCTCGGAGCAAATATGGATGATTTTCTCAATCGCTTGTGGTTGAGTTATTTTATCAAGACGCCTTTATTTAGCGCGGAGTCGCTTGGTCGGCTTTATGAGCAGTTTCAAAAAAACCGCAACGAAATGAAAGACGTTCCGTTAAAAATTGCTGCGATTATGCCCGGCAAAATGCGCGCCTTTTTTATCGAACCCGCGAAATTAAAAACAATGACAGCGGCTTTCGCAATAAAACCTTACGAAGAAGTTATCCTCGCCGAAAATGAAAAATCGCTTAAACAATTAATCGAAGCCATGAAAACTTACAAAGGCATGAGCGTATTCTTTATCTTGACGGAAAAATTTTTAAAGAAAAAATTCCCGATTGAATTGTTGCAGCGGGAAGGCTTCACGGAAGATAAAGACTTTGTAAAAGCGTGGAACTTTTTACCCGATGCGCAGGGCGTAAAATTTGATTCGTATTCTCTTCTTAAAACAATGTGATTGACAGGAGTGGTTTTATGATTCATGTTTGCTTCAGTATCTTTGACGAGGCGGGCACTTTTTCAAAGTTCACGGGCACTGCCATGCTCTCGCTTTTTGATAATACAAATTCCGGAATCACGGTGCACGTTTTTCACGACAAAACCTTGACGCAAGAAAACCGCAACAAATTTTCTTACCTCGTCGGTCGTTACAATCAAGCCGTAAAATTTTACAACGTCGAGGAACTTTTCGCGGACAGACTTGCGGAAATTAAAAATCTCTTCCCCAATCTTGACAAAATCCCGTTCAACAAGGCAGCACTGTATAAATTTTTTATCCCGCAAGCACTTCCCGACGACATCGGAAAAGCGATTTACCTTGAGTCAAATGTTATCGTCAACATGGACATAAGCAACCTTTGGCACGTCGAACTCGGCGATAAAATGCTTGCCGCCGTTGGCGTAAATTCAATCGACCCCGATTTTCCGCTGCAAGATAAAATTGTTGCCGACGGTTTCGTCAAGAAGGAAAATTATTTCAACGCGGGCGTTCTCTTAATGAACTTGAAACTTTTGCGAGGCGAGGAAGAAAAAATATCGGAAGGAATAAAATTCGCCGCCGAGCACAATTATATAAATTTTTTGGATCAAACGGTTTTGAATTACTGCT
This sequence comes from uncultured Selenomonadales bacterium, assembly GCA_947165405.1. Classification (GTDB taxonomy): domain Bacteria; phylum Bacillota; class Negativicutes; order Selenomonadales; family Selenomonadaceae; genus Quinella. The sequence goes on along the minus strand of CAMVAG010000088.1, from coordinate 1,684 downwards.
TCTCTACTCAAGCATTGAACTTGCCGGTGCAGTTCAATCAGTTTGTAAGAGCGGCGCGCTTAAAAAAAGAATCCGTTGCCGATAAAATTTATTACTATACGATTTATTCTCTCCAAATCAACATGAGCGATTCGTTTAATAAAATATGGATGGAATATTTCGCAAAGACCCCTTGGTTTAATGCCGAATCAATCGGGCGGCTCTACGACGCCTTTCGTCAAATCTACAACAGGCAAAAAAAATCAATGGCAAATCTCTCGGCAATACTTAACGGCAAAGCTCGCGGCTTTTGCGCAACGCCCGCTTATATCAACGACACGAAAAAAATTTTCCATGTTCGCGAGGACGAAGAGGTAATCGCTCTGGAAAATCAAGCGGCATTAAAAAATTTACTCGACGCCATGAAAAAGTCTCAAGGCAAAAAAATTTTCTTTATCGTTGCGCAGAATTTCCCCTTCAACGTTTTGACAAAATCCGGGTTTGTTCCGGGCAGAGATTTCGTGAACGGAATGGAATTTTTGACGGAAGAGCAAGGCATCACGATGAATTCATATCCGCTCCTTACGGCAATGTAATGCCGCTTTGAAAGCTTTCTGTTGACAGCTGACTAAGGAGTGATCTTATGGCAACGACCAAAAGTCAACAAGACATCATAAAAAAGTTCATGTACTACTTGGACAATACGACTTATTCGGGCGCGGCGGCTGTTAACGGAGCAGTCAAATATGCGACGGGCGGTTACTACAAAGATTTTTCGGCGGCGATAAATCAAATGGTTGCCGATTGCAAAAAGACAAACAACGCCGATACTTTTTTGCAAAAATATTGCGGAATAAATTTGAGCAACACGGACACCGGCGCAATCACCGGCTATGACGCGGGCGGAGCCAAAATCAAGACGGCGGAGAGTATCGTGCTCGAAAGCGGCAAGTTAAACACGTCGTTTAACGGAACTTCTTTCACGGCAAACGGATTGACTTTCCGCCTCTTAAAAACTTCGTTGTCGAGTAACGAGAAACACATTTGGCAAGCTCTGAAAACTTGGTGGGCGTACGCAGCTTTGAATCTCCTCGAAGAATCTTACGGCTACAGTTTCAACGACTCTGATGCGACCGTCAAAGAAATTTCCGTTGTCTTCAAAAACGACAAGAGGTCAAGCTACATGGCTTACGTCGATTATCCGAAGCAGATTAACGGTCGCTATTCGCTGACTTTGAACATAAACAAAGCCCAATGCCCCGTTTTCAAGTCTACCGACGTAAACGGCTCGACTTCAGTTGACTCCGCCTATTTGGACAGAATTATTTCTCATGAATTGACTCACGGGATAATGATGGCAAAGGTGAAAGACCACGAACAATTACCGCGATTTTTAACGGAAGGTCTGGGGGAACTCACGCACGGCGTTGACGACTTAAGGAAAAGTACGCTTAAAGAGCTGGGCAAAAACTACAAGAAACTGCAAAAATATGTTAATCTCTCGTCCAAGAGCAGCAGCAACTACACCTACGCGGGCGGCTACATGTTCTTGCGTTACCTCGCAAAGCAGGGTGCTCAAAATTATTTGTCCGATGTCAACACTTTGGAAGAGTTCGGTTTGATTACGATTGAAGGTTCCGCTTTGACCGTCTCGAAAGATTTTCCCGAAGACACGCTCGACCTCAAAAAATATTCTTCGATTAAA
>CAMVAG010000087.1 GCA_947165405.1 uncultured Selenomonadales bacterium | reverse complement strand
TTTTTATGAGGAAATGCAATGTTCAAATGGTGGCCGATGTTGTCAATCGATTGGCACCGCGCAGGCTCGCCGAAGAGTGGGACAATCCCGGACTTTTAATCGGCGACCCGACAGCTGAAGTTAAAAAAATTTTCGTCTGCCTTGATGTGCTCGACGATAAAATTTCACAGGCGATTGAACTCGACGCTCAATTAATCGTTGCGCATCATCCGCTGATTTTCCGTGCGATAAAGAACGTTCGATTCGACTTGCCGCTTGGAAACAAAATCGCTCGGCTGATAAAAAATAATTTGGCGGTCTTCGCGGCGCACACGAATCTTGACAGCGCGGCGGGCGGCGTCAATGATGTCTTGGCTGAAAAAATCGGGCTCGTCGATGTGAAAATGCTCGGCGAGGAAGAATTTTCGCTTGGAAGAATCGGAAACTTGACGGAACCGATGACCGCAGAAAATTTTGTTCGTCACGTGAAAAAAGTTTTGAACGCCGATAACGTTCGCCTCGTCGACGCCGGAAATTTTTTGATAAGCAAGGTCGGCGTGTGCGGAGGCGCGGGCGCGGAATTTATTCAGAAGGCAAAATTTTTCGGAGCTCAAGCGTTCGTCACGGGCGACGTTAAATATCACGATGCTCAAGCCGCCGTCGAAAATGAAATTCACGTCGTGGACGCCGGGCACTTCGCGACAGAGTTCCCGATTGTTCACGTGCTTGCCGAATATCTTCGCGACGAGCTGAAAGATTTTGACGTTGAGATTTTCGAAGACACTTCGCCAAAAGATTTCTTCGCGACGATTTAACCGCTTGACTTAAAGTCGGCTTCAGCTGATAAACTTGCAAGGAAAGTTTTTTGGTCGGAGGAATGATTATGACTATTGGCGAAGTCAGTGAAAAATTTGAAATGACGACGGACACGTTGCGATATTATGAACGAATCGGGCTGATACCGCCGGTGCCTCGCAAGAAGAACGGAATTCGCGACTTTGACGAAACGGCTTGCAAGTGGGTTTCGTTTGTCAAGTGCATGAGGAGTTCGGGCGTGCAAATCGAGGCGTTGATTGAATACGTTGCGCTCATGCAGGCGAACACCGGACTTGAGCGGCGGAAAAATATTTTAATCGAACAGCGGGCGCGGCTCATAAAGCAGGCTGAAACTTTGCGTTCGACGATTGAGCGGCTTGATTACAAAATTGAACACTACGAAGAACTTTTCAAGAAGAATTAAAAATTTTTCAAGCGGTCTCGCAAAAGCGCGAGGCTTTTTTTTATTGACTGATAGTGTAAAATAATCAATTAGGAATGCGTAATGCGCAATGCGGAATCAATTAGTAATGCGGAATGCGGAATGAAAATTTCTACGCCGTATGTTGTTCCGATTGAAAGTTGCCCGAAAAATTTTGTCAAGCGGCTGATGAAAATCCTCGACAGCAATCACGAACTGCGCAAAGTCGGGCTTGACCTTATGTGGGAAGATGTAACTTTCTTCGACAAAGAGGAAACTCAAAGACGCGAATCAAACTTTTATGATAAGGCGCAAATCGACGACAATCTTTATTGCGCGCAGGTCGACACGACGTTTGCGCTTTACTCGAATGTTCGACACTACAACTTGAGATTTTCTCTGCGCACGACGGGAAATTTGATGGCTTATCATTTGCCGTGGTATTTCGATTATGACAACTTGCCCGAAGACGAAAAATATTACATGGAGCACGCCGACAATTCTTCACCGGTTGCCAAACACTTTAAACAAAAGTTTACCGCCGATTTTCTTCGGATTCATGCGACGCTTGAAATTATTTAAGGAGGCTGATAATTTGTTTATCGCGGACAAATACGACGTGATAATAATCGGAGCAGGTCACGCGGGAATAGAGGCGGCATTGGCCTCTGCGCGGCTCGGCTGCAAAACTTTATTGACGACATTATCATTGGAAAATTTGGCGATGATGCCCTGCAACCCGTCAATCGGCGGCCCGGCGAAAGGACATTTGGTAAGAGAACTGGACGCGCTCGGAGGACAAATGGGAATCGCCGCCGACGAAACTTGTATCCAATTCCGCACGCTCAATACCGGCAAAGGTTTTGCAGTTCAAGCTTTGCGCGCGCAAGCCGACAAAAAAATTTATCAAGCGGTCATGAAAAATTTTTGCGAGAACGTCGACGGCTTGGACTTGAAACAACTGCTGATAGAAAATATTTTGGTCGAAGGAAAAAAAATTATCGGCGTCGAGGCGGAGACGGGCGAAACTTTTTTGACAAGCGCGGTTGTCTTGGCGAGCGGCACTTACTTGAGCGGGCGAATCATTATCGGCGAAAGTATTTTTGACGGCGGCCCCAACGGTCAGCGGGCAGCTATAAAACTTTCTTCCGCGCTGAAAAATCTCGGCGTCAAGTTAATGCGATTCAAGACGGGAACACCTGCGCGAGTCGACGCGAGGACTTTGGACTTTGACAAAATGGAAATTCAACGCGGCGACGAACCTCCCCAAAATTTTTCCTTCATGACGAAAACGCCCGTAAAAAATTTGGTGAACTGCTATTTGACTTACACGAACGAACGCACGCACGAAATCTTGAGAAAAAATTTACACCGCGCACCGATGGCGAACGGAATCATTGAAGGAATCGGGCCGCGCTATTGTCCGTCGATTGAATCAAAAATAATTCGCTTCCCCGACAAGGAACGCCACCAACTTTTTTTGGAGCCGGAAGGTTTGAACACGCAGGAATATTACGTTCAAGGCATGTCGACTTCAATGCCTATGGACGTTCAGATAGAATTTTTGCATACGATACCGGGACTTGAGCGGGCGAAAATCATGCGGGCGGGCTACGCGATTGAATACGATTGCCTCGACCCTCTGCAACTCAAGCCGACTTTGGAATTTAAAACAATCGCGGGATTTTTTTCTGCGGGACAATCGAACGGCACTTCGGGCTACGAGGAGGCGGCGGCTCAAGGATTAATCGCGGGAATAAACGCGGCGGCTTACGTGAAAAATTTTGAGCCGCTGATTTTGAAACGTTCGGAAAGTTATATCGGCGTGTTGATTGACGACCTCGTCACGAAGGGCACGAACGAACCTTATCGCATGATGACTTCGCGGGCGGAATATCGGTTGCTGCTTCGACAAGACAACGCCGACTTGCGGTTGACGCCTCACGCAATAAGAATCGGACTTGCCTCGTCCGAACGCAGAAAAATTTTTGAGACAAAGCGCGCAGAAATTTTATCGGCAACGCAAAAGCTCAACGAAATAAAATTGACGCCGAGCACGCAGATAAATCAAAAACTTTCCGAGCTTGAGCTTGGAGAAATTCATAACGCGATGCCGCTTGCCGAACTTTTGCGCCGACCTTCCGTCACGTATGAAAAACTTCGCGGAGCATTTGACTTGCCCGAAATTTCTTCTCAAGCCGCCGCACAAGTTGAGATTTCTTTTTTCTATGAGGGCTACATAAAAAAACAGGCGGAGCTTGCCGAAAAACTTGACCGCCTCGAAAATAAAATTATCCCCGACGGCATTGACTATCACGCTTTGAAAAATCTGCGCGTCGAGGCAAGAGAAAAACTTTCGGAAATTCGTCCGCGTTCAATCGGGCAGGCGTCGAGGATTTCGGGAGTGTCGCCCGCCGATATTTCAGTTTTGCTTGTGTGGCTTGAAACTCTTTAAAAAGTGTTTGGGAAGTGATTTCGAATGAACTTGAAAGATTGGCAGATATTAAAGGAAGGCAAACGCTCCGACTTCATGATAATCACGGCAATCACGGGAATTTTTTTGCTTGTCATATTCATGAATGTGCATCTTATCTTTCAAATGACCGCGAACCAAGCCGAAGAGATAGGACAAGCGCAGTTGGAAATAATTCGTTCGGATTTTCAAGATACGCTGCAGACGGCGGAAAACACGACAATGAAATTGGCAATGGAAACGGAACAACTCTTGAAAGCAAATACGCCGCTCAAAGACCTTGAAAATTTTTTTCGGAATCGAAAACGCGAACAGAAAAATTTGACGGACGGAGTTTGTTTCAATGTCTACGTCGCCAACAATGAATGGTCGATTATTCCCGATTTTGACATGCCGCCGGAATATCATGTGACGGAGAGGCTTTGGTATAAGGGCGCGACGGAAAACCCCGGCAAAATTTACATAACGGAACCGTATATCGACGCGATGACCGGAATGATGTGCTACACAATATCGAAAATGTTGACGGACAACAAAACGGTGGTTGCGACAGATTTCAATCTTTCGGAGATTCAATATTTGATTCGGAAAATGGGTTCGACGAGCGACCGCAAAGCTTTAATCGTGACGAAAAGCGGAATGATAATCGGCTACACGGATATGAAATTGGTCGGCGAAAAACTTTCAGATAAGTTGCCCGATTATGAAGTGGTTTTAAATCGTATAATTCAATCGAACAACAACGAAAGTTTTATCGCGCAAATCGACGGCGACGAGCATACGATTTTCAGTTCCACGACAAACAACGGCTGGTATATGATATTAAGCGTCGATAATTGGGCGTTCTATAAAACCGGCTATCTGCAAATGATATTTACGACGCTGTTAAGTTTGCTGATGATGTTGGCGATAATTTTTTTCTATCTGAACGCAATGAAAAACGGTTTGCATGCGGAAAAGGCTTTGCGTGTCAAGGAAGAATTTTTATCGCGACTTTCACGCGAATTGAGAGACCCGTTGAGAAATATTTTGGATTTATCGAGCACCAAAACCCTTGAAAGCGGTGCTCCTCCTGCGGAATGCGCGGCGCAAGTTCGCGAATCGGCTTTGAGGCTCTCGGACATGTTGGAAAATCTTTTTTCCTTTTCCACGATAGTTTCAAGTGACAAGAAAAATTTTTCCGACGACAAAAATTTTCAAGACAAAGAACTTTCAAAGGTCAGCCGCTATTCCCGAATCGGTGTCATTGTCGTTTTAATCGTTGCAATGTCATTGGCGTTCGGGATATGTTTTAATGCGACAACGCGCTTGGGCGATACGAAAATGAATCGCGAAGCAGACAACTACGAACACCAACTTTCAAACTGGATTGAACATCAGCGCGCCATTTTGAGCATGTTCGCCAATCTTTTGAAAGAGCATCCCGAATTGATGGACGATTATCCGAAAGCCGTAAAATTTTTGGACGACCTCGCCAAGCATTATCCCGAAATTTCCGTTTGCTATCTTGCCAACCCTTACAAGGAACACAACGTCATTATGAATAACGGTTGGGAATCGACCGACCCGAATTGGCATGTTGATAAGCGGCCGTGGTACATTGAAACTCAAAGCTCCGTATCGGGCTTCAGCGTTTCTTCCCCCTACTACGACGCGCAAACCGGGCTTTATTGTATCACCATGTCTCAACTGGTTTTCAGTGAAAAAAATGAATTTATCGGTATCTTCGCGATAGATTTTTATATCGACCGCTTGATTCAAGTTTTGGGCAAGAGCTACAGCAAGGACACTTACGCTTTTCTTGTGGACAAGAACGGAATAATTATCAATCACCCGAACGCCGTTTATCAGCTGTCGAGAAACCGCATGACGGATATTTCGGGCACGGAATACTCCGGCGTTTATGAAAATGAAACGGTTAAAACTCTGCGCGATTACACGGGAAAAATTGTGGCTTGCACGACGAAAAAAAATATGGTGTCAAACTTTACGGTCGTCGTTGCAAACGGCTGGTGGAATATTTACGGCAACATAATTTTGCTGGGCGTGCTGTTCGTCGTTTTGCTCGGAATCAGCGTCGTTATCGTTCATGTGCTGATAAAAAGATTGTTGCGTTGGCAAGAGTCGGTGAACGGTCAATTAAAAGCGGCTTCGGAAACGGCATTGGCGGCAAGCAAAGCGAAATCACAATTCCTCGCGCAGATGTCTCACGAAATCCGCACGCCGATAAATGCGGTGCTCGGCTTCAATGAAATGATTCTGCGCGAAAGCAAGAGCGATGAAGTTTTGGATTATGCGGCAAATATTCAGAGCGCGGGCAAAACTCTTCTCTCGCTGATAAATTCAATCCTCGACTTCAGCAAAATCGAAGACGGCAAAATGGAAATCATGCCCGTCCGCTACGAAACAATTCCTTTGATAGACGACTTGGTCAACATGACGGCGGAGCGTGCGAAGAAAAAAAATTTGGAATTCAAAACGGAAACAGATTCGACTTTGCCGAAGAGCTTGTACGGTGACGACGTGAGGCTGCGGCAGGTAATCACGAACATTTTAACCAACGCGGTTAAATACACTCATAAAGGCTCGGTTACATTGTCGATAAGCGGAGAGGAAATCGACAAGGACACGCTGAATTTGCTGGTGAAAGTTTCCGATACCGGCATAGGAATTCGCGCAGAGGATATTGACAAATTATTTTTATCGTTCCAAAGGTTGGAAGCGGAAAAGAATCGCAACATCGAAGGCACCGGGCTGGGAATATCGATTGTGCAAAAGTTATTGGACATGATGGGCAGCAAGTTGGAAGTGGAGAGCGTTTACGGCAAAGGCTCGACGTTTTCATTTAAGCTGACACAAAGAATCATTGACAAGACCCCGATAGGCGACTACGACGAACAAAAAAAGAATCGCCTTGAAAAAAGCGGCGCGAAAAAATTTTTGACGGCGGAAGGCGTAAGAGTTTTGGCGGTCGACGATAACGACATGAATTTAAAAGTTATAAGCGGTCTGCTCAAGCGCAATAAAATCGTGCCCGACCTCGCCGAAAGCGGAATGCAGGGAATTGAGCTTGTCAAAAAAAATTTTTACCATATAATATTTTTGGATAACATGATGCCGGTCATGAACGGTATCGAAACGCTGAAAAAAATGCGGGCAGAAAAAATTTTGAGCAACAAAACGCGGGTGATAATGTTGACGGCGAGCGCGATAGCCGGCATGAGAGAATTTTATTTGCGCGAGGGCTTCGACGATTATTTAAGCAAGCCGATTGAAGTTTCCGAGTTGGAAGGAATGTTGGAAAGGCATTTGCCCGCCGAGCTTATCAAATTCGAAGAGGAGACAAAAAAAATTTCCGAGCCCGAAAAAATTCAAGCGGTCGAGGAAGTTGCAGCAGTCGAGGAATCTGTCGACACGGACACCTTCAGCGACGCGGAACGAAAAAAATTTTCGGCGGCTTGCCCCGATATAAATTTGGAAGTCGGCTTGAAATATTGCATGGACAGCAAAAGTTTCTTCGAGCAAATGCTGACGACTTTCGCGGACGACAAGAAGGCGGATAAGCTTCAAGAAAAATTTGATTCGGGCGACTGGAAAGGCTATCAAATATTGGTTCACGCTTTGAAATCGACATCGTTATCAATCGGCGCGGAAAATTTGAGTGAAGCGGCAAAGAAATTGGAAATGGCGGCGAAAAACAATTCGACGGAAGAAATTCAATCGAATCACGCAGGGTTAATGGCAGGTTATAAAAAAGTTCGCGAGGAAATTACAAAATGGTTGGAGCCGGGCAGTTGAAAAAAATTTTGGTTGTCGACGACGAAGAAATGATGTTAATGCTTGCGCGTCGAATCCTATCGCAAAAATATGAAATCGTGACGGCAACGAGCGGTGCGGAGGCGATAGAACTTTTTGAGGTAGAGCGTCCCGATTTGGTTTTGTCGGATTTAATGATGCCGGAGATGAGCGGCTACGAATTGCACAGGATTTTACAAGAGCGGAGTTCGGAACCCGTGCCGATAATTTTCATGTCGGCAAATGAAGGCGACGAAAGCGAAATAAAAGGCTTCGAGGTCGGCGCGGCTGATTACATTCGCAAGCCCGTCCGCCCCGATGTTTTGATTCGGCGCGTCGGAAACATAATCGACAATCTGGATAAAATTCACGGGCTTAAAGTTGCCGCCTCGACCGATTCGCTGACAAAGTTGCTGAATAAATCGGCTTCACAAAGAGAAATCGGCGAACGTCTCAAAACTTCATCGGGCGCATTGCTGATGATTGACTTGGACAGCTTCAAACTGGTAAACGATATTTACGGGCACGCGGCGGGCGATAAGATTTTGATAAAATTTTCCGAGCTGATAAGAAGCATAATTCGCAAGGAGGATTTGGTCGGGCGCATGGGCGGCGACGAATTCACGGCGTTTTTGGAAAATGTTTATGACGAAAAAATTTTGCGCTACAAAACTTCTTTTCTGAACAGCCAAATCGTCGTTTACGCAAAAAAATTATTCGGCGCGGATATGAACATTCCGTTGGGCGTGAGTGTCGGTGCAGTCTTCGTTCCCGACGAGGGAAAAGATTTTCAGACGCTGTACAAGAAAGCTGACGCGGCTCTTTATGAAGTCAAACATCACGGCAAGCACGGAATTTCATTCTTCGGCAAACACAATCGCTCGGAAAAAATTTTATCGTCGGGAATATCGCAAATGCGGCTGATACTTGCCGAACGAAACATTGAGGCGGGCGCGTATTTCGTTGAATTCGAGGACTTCAAAAAAATTTATCGGCTGCTTGTGCGCATGACGGACAATTACAAAAAAGGATTGACGCTCATGCAGTTCACGTTGCCCGACGAAAATTTTGCGGCGGAGTTCAAAGAAATTTTGATTCATTCATTGCGGCGAAGCGATTGCATATCGAAGAACGGGAATATATTTTTGGTCATCTTGCAAGAGGCGACAGAGGAAGAATCCGAAAGCGTCAAGGACAGAGTTTTTTCGCGGCTGTCGAAAAATTTGGCGGCGACAATTTCTTTCGAGCGAGAAAAAATTTCTTAGGGTGTGTTGGTAAATTAAAGATGGCGAATAAAAGCGGCAAGAAAAATGAA
>CAMVAG010000086.1 GCA_947165405.1 uncultured Selenomonadales bacterium | reverse complement strand
CAACACGCTCTAGAGTCTGTCGGTAAAGTCAGAAAGCAGCGGATAATTTAGCTGTATAAAATTTTCTAACAACCGCAGCTGCTTTAGGCAAGAGTCCGCAAGCCCGACTTTTGCAAATTATTCAAAGCATGTATACTAAAAATTAAATCTGCCGTATACACTCAAAAAATTTTTTCAAGTGTTTTCTCAAATGAAAGGAGCAGCCGTTATGTATTACGATTCCTTTAAGCCGATTTATTTTACCGTCGCCGACACCGACTTGCAAAATCCGCCGAGAACTTTCTCCGAGCTTGAGCAACGCTGCAACGAAATTAAAAATTACATTCCCGCTCAAGGCGATAACAAAATCTTCGCCGAAAAAATTTTTACTTTCTTCAAAGACTGCGGGCTTATCACGCGGGCGAACGTAGCTTTCTTGAGCGACAAATACAGTTGCGACAAATTTTTTCACTGCGCCATGAATCCTTTGGGCGGCGTCCTTAGAAGAAGCGGCTTGCCGATGAAAACCGGCGTCACACGCAGATATTATTCCTCAAAAAATCGCGGGCGCGCCGTCGTTTGCGAAGGCGAAATTTATTACATCTCCAGCCAATGGTTCGACACTTTTGCCAATCAAAACAAAGCGGCTTTCTATAATTGGGTTGTGCAAAAGGCTCTTGAAAATTTGGGCGTATCGAGAAATCTTCAAACGCGAACACTTTTATGGTTTTAAGCCGTCGGCATTTACTTCAACCAAATTTTACGGAGGTTATCAACTCAAACGCGCACGCCTTCCGAAAACGTTTATAATGTGTCGCGGAAGAAGGGGGAATGCTTATAGGTGAGAGCAAATAGCCATTGCCACTAAAAGATTAAATAATCTTTTTCGAATCGGGTTGATACAAACGACCCCAACCGAACAACAGGGGCAGAGGCAGCGGGGAGCCGATATGACGGTTCCCCAAATGCCCGCTCGGAAAAAAATTTTAACGGAGGAAAGACAAATGAGAGATTCGATAACACATTGGGCTGAAGCGGGCGACCCGAACGCCGCGATTCAACTTGCCGAAATTTATTTGTCGGAAGGCAAAATCGAGGAGGCAAAAAAATTTTTCGGACAGGCGACAGAAAAAAATTATCGTCCCGCCGCGAAAAAACTTGCCGAAATTTTTCACAAGGAAGGCAACTTGCCCGAAGCGATAAATTTTTACAAGAAAGCAGTCGAGGGCGGCGACGTTGAGGCTATGGAAAAGCTTGTCGACTTGTGCAGCGACGACGAAAAAATTTTGAACTTCGTCTTGGAAATTATCGACGAAAAGTATAACAAAATTTACGTCTCGTCAGATTTTTTTGCGCAGATGATGAATTTCGGCAGTTCAAGGTTGAGTGAATTTTTGCCCGAACAGGAAAAGGCGATTGAGCGGTGCAGAATCAAAAATAAAATCTTGAAGCTCAAAGCGAAAATGTGAGGAGGAATTAATCATGACGCAAGAAAAAATTTTACTTCAAAAAGCTGCGGCGGGCGACCTCAAAGCGATTAAAGCTTTGGCTGAATACTATGATAAAAATTCGGGACGCTGGCGCAACGAGCCGAATGTAGGCGAAAAAATTTCGGCAGAAGAATTTTTCGCGAACATGGATAAAAAATCTGACGAGGATTTTTTGGCGGAGGCTTTCAAGTGGTATTTGAAAGGAGCCGAACTTGGCGAACCCGAATGCATGTACGAAGTCGGGCGCAGGATTTATGACGCGATAGGTTGTTGCAAAGAAGAGGAATGGTCTGAACGCGGCAAAAAATCTTTCGAGTGGTATCTCAAGAGCGCGCAAGCCGGATACGTGCCCGCAATGAGGATTACGGCTTACATGTACGGCGGGCTTTGTGTCGAAAAAAATGAAGTCGAATCCTTCCGCTGGTATTTGAAAGCGGCAAAGCTCGGCGACAAAAAATCTGCTTGCGAAGTCGTCAAATGCTACGCGCAAGGAATCGGCGTCGAAAAAAATTTTGACGAGGCGGATAATTGGCTCGACGAACTTGACGAGGAAGATTATCGAGAAACTCTTTTGGAATTGAGCAGAGGTTACGATGAAGATTCTTTGATGTGGCTTGAGTGGCTCGTTGAACTCGGCGATCCTGTTGCCTTGAAGCGGAAGGCGGAGGCTTACTGCGTCGGCGAGGGCATCGAACAAAATTTTGAAGAGGCATTGAAACTTTTCATTGAGGCGGGCACAAGCGAGCCCGGCGATTACATTCCCGATGTTTTGGCGGAGGCACTTTGTCAAGCCGGCAATCTTCACTACACCGGCGAAGGCACAATCCCGCAGAATTACGAGCAGGCTTTGAAATATTATTTGATGGCGACCCGTATGCATTATGTCAAAGCATACATTCTGTGCGGCAAGATGTATTATCGCGGGCTTGGTGCAAGGAAAGATTATCCGAAAGCGCGCAGAAAATTTGAGTTGGCTGCGAAAAATCGTGGACGCTACATTTTCAGCCGCCCGAACAACACCGTTGCCGTTGAGTATTTTGGGCGCATGTCGGAGCTTAAAAAAGATTTTTCGAAGGCTTATCGTTATTACGAGCTTGCGGCTGAAGACACGCGCAATCAAGCTTTGATTTATCGACTTGCCAACGATTATTTTTACGGCAACAACGTCGAGCCGAATGTCCACAAAGCTCTGGGCTATTACGAAGAGGCGGGCAGGTATCCGAATCACGAATATTTCTTCGAGGCGAATTTGAAGTTGGCTTGGATTTACGAGCTTGGAGAATTTGTCGATAAAGATTTGGCTAAGGCTGACGAGTATTGGGCTAAGCTTCCGCCCGAATGCAAACCTGCGCGGGCTTAAAAATTTTTCGGAGGGAAAAGTCATGACGGAAGAAAGAAAAGAATTCAAACTGATAACACCTTACGGCGAAGAGATTGCCAAGATAACGGGCACGGACGAGGAAATAAAAAAAGCCCTTGTTGCGTTCGGAGAGATTCTGTTGAGCGGCACGAATTTGGAAGCAAAAAATGTTCACACGCTCACGGCAATCGGCGAATACTTGTGGGAAGGCGGCAAGGCATCTTCCGAAAATTTGTCGGCGGCGAAAAAATTTTTCGAGGCGGCAGAAAACTACAACGATCCGCAAGCGACGGACTGTTTGGCTTTCATGGAGGAAAATCCTCTTGCCTCGGAGGCAATGTGGTTGCGTGCGGCGGACAGAGGCGCGCCGGCTGCGGTGAACAATTTGATTGAGAATTACGAGGAGCTGGCGAACTATTGGCGGAAGAAAATCGCCGACGCGGAAGGCAAAACTTTTGAGACGGAAGAGCACATTCCGACCGACGAAGAAATTTTGCAATCCGACCGCCTGACGTTCTTCAACATCTTCAAGCGAGCCTTTGACGGTGACCTCGAAGCCATGAAAATTTTTTTGGAGTTCTGCGACAAAGAGGCGGCCTATTGGAAGAAGCGCGAGCCTTGAGTTTGAAAATCGATTAATGATATAATTGCCGAGCATTTGCATAACGTGTTCGGCAATTTTTTTGGAGGGCTTAACATGGAAAAATTTTTTGTCTATGGCGCGGAAGAAATCATTCCGCCCGTGAACGATTCGCCTTACAAGAGGATTATCGCCGTCGGTGACATACACGGCAAATTTAAAAGGTTCATGTCCCTTTTGAAAAAACTTTACGTGACGGACGAAGACTTGATAATTTTTTTGGGCGATTACGTCGACCGCGGCGAGGGCGTTGCCGAAGTCCTCGAACGCGTCATAAGTCACAAAAAAAATTTTATCTTCCTGCGCGGCAACCACGAACAGATGATGCTTGACGCCTTCCGCGACGACCGCGACTTCCTTGAAGAAATTTTCAGCGGCAAGAAAAAAATTTTGACCAACCGCGATGTCCTCGAACACAACTCAACGACATTGTGGGTAATCAACGGCGGGCAACAAACGCTTGCCGGGATAATTGCCTTGCAGCGAAAAAAATTTCTTACTATCGATGAGCTTATGAAATTCGTTGAAGACTTGCCGTTGAGTCATACGCTTGAGATTGGCGGCAGGAAATATTTTTTCTGTCATGCGGGCGTTAAGCCGGGCGTGCCGCTTGAGGAACAGAGGCAAGAAGATTTGCTTTGGATTCGCGAAAAATTTTTTGATAACTACGACGGCGACGACGTGATAATCAGCGGGCATTCTCCGTTGCAGGCTTTCTTCGACTTTGAAGGCGAGCCGCCGCGTCCGATAAAACTTCCCGACAAAAATATTTTGATGATTGACACCGGCTCTTTCATACGCGACGGGAAAATTTCCGCCGTCGATATTTTGAGCGGGCAATTTTGGCAGAGCAGCGACGCGACGTATCGGATAATGTTCGTCTGCGCGTGGAATACTTGTCGTTCGGCTATGGCGGAATATATCATGCGGCACCTGCTCAACGAGGCGGGGCTTGCCGATAAAATTTACGTCGACTCTGCGGGTTGCGTCACCGAAGGCGGCGAACCTCTCGGCAGGCGGACGAGTTTGACTTTAAAAGAAAATGACATTCCGATTGCCGAGCACGAATCGAAAAGCTTCACGGTCGAGGATTACAATTCGTTTGATTGCGTGATTGCTTTGGACGAGGAAATTTTTAAATTCATGAAGAAACTTTGCGGCGGCGACCCTGAAAATAAAATCCGATTGCTCAAAGACGCCGAAGGAAATTCGATAAGCGTTGCCGACCCCGGCTTTGAAGGCGAGCATGCCGAAGCTTTTTCAAAAATTCTTCGCGGCTGCAGAGAACTCTTGAAAGAAATTTCAAAGTGACTTGGGAGGATTGATTATGGAAGAAAAATTTTTTGTCGAAGGCGCGGCAGATTTTATTCCTCCCGTGAATGATTCGCCTTACAAAAGAATTTTGGTTTTCGGAGACGTGCACGGGCAATTGCGACGATTGAAAGAGTTATGGGAAAAAATTTCCGTGACGGACGAAGACTTGGTAATTTTTTTGGGCGATTACATTTTGAGCGAGGACGGCGACGATTTCGGGACGTTGCATTGGTTGGCTGAAAAGAGTCGTCAAGAAAATGTTATAACTTTGATGGGCAACACCGATTATGAATTTACGGAGCTTGTTGAGGAAAATGACAACTTCGAGGTTTCGCAGGATAGTCTTAATTTTTTGAGGAGCTTGCCGCTAAGCTATTCGACAGTCGTCGGCGGCAAGAAATATTTTTTCTGTCATGCCGGAGTGAATCCCGATAAGCCGCTTGAGGCTCAAAGAAAGTATCAACTCACGGGGCTGAATTCTTCCGAAAAATTTTATCAAGAATATTCGGGCGAGGCGGTTATCGTCGTCGGGCACAAGTCTCCAAAAAAAATCGTTGAGAAAATTCCTCGCATTGCCGAGTGCGTCCGCGCCGATTTTGATTTGCAAAAGCCGTTGAAAATTCCCTGCGCCAATATCTTAATGCTTGACACGCGAGCCAAAGACGCGACGGGTTATCTTTCCTGCGTCGATATTTTGAGCGGGCAATATTGGCAGAGCGGCAACATTTCGGGCGAAATTCTTTTTGTTTGTTCGGGCAACACTTGCCGTTCACCGATGGCGAAATATATTATGCGGCACTTGCTTGACGCGGCGGGGCTTGCCGATAAAATTTCTGTCGACTCCGCAGGTTGCAATTTCAACGGCACCGGCGGATTCAGCATTGAGGCTCGCAGAGAGCTGATGAAAAAAAATATTCCGTTCGACCTGCACGTTTCAAAAAAATTCACGAAGGAACTTTATCGCAATTTCAAAGTTGTTATTGCTTTGGACGCGGACGTTTTCAAACACTCAAAAAAAATTTCCGACGGCGACCCCGCCGAAAAGATTCGCATGTTAAAAGATTTTGGCGGGAAAAAAATTAACGTCGACGATCCTTGGTGCAGCGGCGATTACGCGAAAGCTTATGAAGAAATTTTTATCGGCTGCTCCGAATTGTTGAAGGAACTCTCGACGAAATAAAATTTTCTTCCGCGCAAAAAAAAAACCCGACGATTAATCGGGGATATTTTTTTGAAAAAATTTTTACGCTTTGTGCGATTGATTTCTTGTCAAGTGCTCGTAGATAAAATCGGCAAGCCCGATGCCTCCGCCTTCCGCCGCTTTCTTTGTGAGCTCCTCGTTGTACATGTCGCGATAAATATCCATTGCGTTGTCGTCGCCGAAGAGCGTATCTTTCGGGACGGTCTTCCACATTTCATTGTACATCATCTTCAAGAAGAGAGCTTCGAGTTGGACGCTGGCCTCTTTAATTTCCTTGTTGCGTTGAGCGATTTCCTCGTCAGTCATTATGTAACTTTTTTTTGAATCAATTTTTTCGGTTGCCTTTTTGAGTTGTTCTTGAAAGGATGCCTCGTCGTTGAGCATTTGAGCACCTTCGGCACCGGTATTCGTTGCGCCCATTTGCGGCAACAAATATGAATTGTCAATCCTCATGCTCAAGCCTCCTTAAATGATTTCAAGCGTCGCATGAATCGCACCGGCTGCCTTCATTGCTTGAAGAATCGAAATGCAATCGCGGGGTGTGGCTCCGACGGCATTAAGCGCGCCGATAACATCACTGACAGAAGTCGTGGCGGGCAAGACAACCGAGCTTGACATTTCCTCGCGGGCATTTGTTTCGACGTTGCGGACAACCAGCGATGTGCCGTAGGAATAGGGTTCGGGTTGATAAGCATTTTCCTCGCGCTGAATCCGAATCGACAAACCGCCTTGAGTTATCGCGCATTCGTCGACGTGAACATTGCCGCCCATGACGATTGTGCCCGTGCGCTCGTTGACGACGACTTTGGCAACGGTGTCGGGAATTATGGGCAAGTCCTCAATCGAGGCGACGAATTGAACGATATTGTTCCGATAATAGCCGGGAACATTTATATCGACGCGACCGGGATTGGCGGCGTGAGCGACGTTGCCGTAAGCGGAATTGATTGCGTTTGTGATTCGTGAGGCAGTCGTGAAGTCGGAACTTGCCAAGCTCAAAGAAATTTGTCCGTTTTGACCGAGGTCGTCTTCCAATGTCCGTTCAACGATTGCGCCGTTTGGAATGTTGCCTGCCGTCGGGAAATTTCTTTGTGCACGATTGTTGCCTCTGCCTGCGACGAAACCGCCCGTTGATACCGAGCCTTGAGCCACAGCATAAACATCGCCGTTGGCAGCGCGCAGAGGAGTTTGCAGTAAGGTGCCGCCTTGAATGCTGTCTGCATCGCCCATTGAGCTGACGGTAACATCAATCGTATCGCCTTCGCGGACAAACGGCGGGAGGGTTGCCGTGACCATGACAGCCGCCACGTTATCCGAATCCAGTTCCGCCGCGTTGACGGTTATCCCGAAATTTCTAAGCAAAGAGACCGTCGACTGAATCATTTGCCAAGTGTCGTCCGAATCGCCCGTGCCCGGTAAGCCGACAACCAAACCGTAGCCCATGAGCTGGTTGGCACGCACGCCTTGCACTTTGGCAATGTCTTTTATTCTTGTGACCGACGCCGCCGCAAAGACCGTTGAAGTCATAAGCGCGAGGCAGGCGATTAATGTCACAAGTGTAAAAATTTTTTTCATAACCTCACCTCCTAAAAGCAATGCGTAATTCGTAATGCGCAATGCGCAATTAATAATCGAATTCATTACGCATTACGCATTTCGCATTACTAATTGCTTTTCAAACTGCGCGGCGAACATCCTGCTCGTCTTCGGCGACAATTTCAAAATTATCCTCGACAAAGTGAATATCATAACCGTACCAGTCATAGCCTTCATCAAAGATAGCGTAGCCGTCACCAAGCTCGTCATGAATTTTTTTTGCCTCATAAATTTTGCCGACAATAAATGAAAAACATTCCTCGCCCTTATACTTGACCAGCATTTTGCTCACTCCACTCTTTCGTTTTAAATTCAACTTTGCCGATATTTTCGCATTGATACCAATGAATTTCTTTAAGCTGTTCTTCTTTGCCGTCAGTTATAATCGCCGTGCCGCGACACTTTAACCAATCTTGAGCTTTGGTTTTTTTGCCGTTAGGGAGAGGAAACATATCAATAAGTCGCTGAACCTCACGGATTTTTTCTCCTGCGGCAATAACTTTAACGCCCGTGACGGTCGAGCCTTTCTTTATGAACCAGCCTTCTTTGCGCTGAAGTGGTTTTTCTGTCTGCACGAAGAAAGTTTTTGCCATCGCGCTCAAGTCTTGCGGCAAAATAAATTCTTCGTCCGGTTTAATTTCGTCGTTCATGTCAGAAGAGGAAGTTAAAAAGTTGCGTCAAGATGCCTTGCCGTTGTTTGGCGTTGAGCGGTCCTTTGCCGTCGAATCTGATTGAAGCGTCGGCTACTTTTGTGGAAGGAACCGTATTGTTCATTGTCACGTCGTCGCGGCGAATTACTCCGCGCAGAGTGATTTTGTGTTCGTCGCGGTTTTGCCAAATGGATTGAGTGCCTTCGACGATCATGTTGTCGTTGGGCAAGACTTCGACGACGGTAACGGTTATCTGTCCGTTGAAGCGGCTGGTGTCTGTCGCGGAGCCGTCTGCTTGGAAGTTATCCGAGCCGCTTGCCGAAAACGCTTTAATAAAATCGAAAATGCCAGTGCCCGTTGCGACGTTCAGGCTGCCCGATTTGGAATTGGTTCGAGCTTTGGTAGCGGTCTGCGTCGTTGATTCGTTAATGACAATCGTCAAGATGTCACCGACGTTGCGCGCTTTTTTATCGGCGTATAAACTCATTGCTCCGCCGTCGACCCATAAAGATTTTGCCTCAACTGCGCCGCCGCCGAAGACAAATGCCGCAATCAAAATCGCCGCGAAAAATTTTTTTGTCATACTGTCACCTCCACTGAACTTATTGAATG
>CAMVAG010000085.1 GCA_947165405.1 uncultured Selenomonadales bacterium | reverse complement strand
GAACCCCCCGCTCAAAACTTCAATATCGGCAGACAAAGAGCCGCTCGAAGTGCCGATAAGTGTGAGCTTTAATTTGCCTTTGTCGGTCGTGTCGGGCGTGATTGAAATTCCGTCCGATGTCAAAGAAATTGTGCTTGAGGTGTCGCCCGAAGCAGTCGCCGTGAGTGTGTAATTGTTGAACGTGACAGAGACTGTCGTGCCGTCCTTCAAGGTGAGCATTTCCGTTGTCGGATTGAGAATCATCGGGCCGTCGACGCTCAAATTATTTTCAAAAACGGTTTCGCCGTCTCGTTTGAGTGTAACGTCAATGGAGCCGTCGTTTGAGCCGGGCGTGATTGTAAAGTTGCCGTCCTTGTCTGCCTCGACTTTAAAGCTTGCGCTGCCGCCCGTGATTTCAAGATCTATTTCCTGCGTTTTATCCTTCCCAATCGCAAGAGCAATCTTCGTGCCTTTTGTGAAGGAAAATTTTTGCTCGGCGGCGTTGAAAGAAATGATTCCGTCGGTGATGTTCAATGTGCCGTCGAAAATCGTATTGCCTTTGCGCTTAAGCAAAATATTCAAGCCGCCGTCGTTGGTGCCTGGCGTGAAATTTATTCCGCTGTCAGTCAATTCGATATTGGTAGTGGCTTCATCGGTCGCGGATATCGTCGCAACATAATCGTTCCATGTGAAATCGAAACTCGTACCTTCCGCGAAAGTGACCGCGTGGTCGTAGCCCAAAGTGATTGAACCGCTCTTGCATTCCAATTCGCCCGAAATAATTTCCAAATCGCCGCGCTTGAGAGTCACGTTAAGTGTGCCGTCATTTGAATTCGGGACGAGTATAAGACCTTCTGCATTTAGATAGATATTAACTCCCGCGTCTTTGTTAAGAGCGGTTGCCGTCAAAGTGTAGCCGCCTATCGTTAAAATTTCGCTTGAACCTTTAACAAGAGTAAAGCCGCGCTCGGTGAAGTTGTTTATAACCTTGCCCAGCTGTATCAAGTTCAGTTCTCTGGTATCGGAGCCGTTGCTCAAGATTAATTTGCTGATGACGCGTTGGCTGTCGGAAGTCATTGAGGTGTTTGTAAAAATGTAAGCGGAATCGTATACAAAATGATTTTCGTTGCGCAAACTGTAATCTTCGCTTTGATTGACAATGGCGAGGTCGGAGTTGGCAGCGATGGAAATTGTGTTGCCCTTGTAAGTGAAAGAGCCGCTTATAAATTCAATCGGGAAAAGTTGCGTGACCGTGAGGACAGAGCCGTCGCCGCTTGCAGTGAAATTAATCGCGCCGTCGGAGGTGTCGAAAGTGACCGTCGGAGAATTTTCCGCACCTTCTACAGTTGCCGTGACGGAACCGCTTGCTATTCCCGTAACTTTATTATCCGAATCAAGATTAAGTACAGCGTCGGTGATTGCGGTGTAAGTCACTCCGTCAATCGTTTGAAAGTTGTCCTTATTGATTGCAATTGTCGCGAACCTTTGCAGGTCGAAAACAAAATCATTCATGAAAACATCTCCTTAAACTTATTTGGAACAAAGGTAGTGTCTTTGTTATAAATATTTTTGAAATACATCATGTATTGCAACTGAAAAGATTATATCAAGTGAGTTTTTGTTTAACAAGGTTTTACTACAGAGGATGATTGAAGTTTTTACGCATTCGATGTATCTTGTACGCCTCGTCATGTGGAAAGATACTTGAAAAAATTCACGATAATTTTTTATAATCATAGCTGTTCAAAAAAATTATCCGTGAATTATAAAGCAGGTACAATATGACGATAAAACGCAAACTCATACTCTCTCACGTAGTTGTTTTCATAGTGCCGATAATGATGACGGTGCTTGTCCTCATTATTTCCGGCTTAGGCTTGCTAATCTTCGCCAGAAACGGCAATCACATTTACGTTGAAAGCGCATGGGAATTCCAACATGCCTCCGAAGCCGTTCACAATATTATTTTTAATAAAAATGATTCCGTCGGCTATTGGCTCATTGGTTTGCTGGCTCCCGAACAAAATTTTATCCGTGTCACCGAAGAACATAGAATAATTTACAGCTACGGCAACGAATCTTTGCAAAGCATCGGGAAAAATTTGCTCGAAGACCCCAATTTGAATCTTGCCGACAAAGAATTTACTTACACCAACACTTTGGAAAATGATTTCGTGTATTTTGAACGGCAAACCTTTAACGGCAAAAATTATTCTTTGTACTTCGTAAGTGAACGCTCGATTCTCGATAAGGATAAAGTTTTGGAAACCGCTTTGCAAAATACAATATGTTTCGTTGCACTTTCGCTGATTATTTTCGTTCTCGCAACCAGTTGGCTGCTTTCAAGATTTATTTTGAACAATATTCTGCTTCCTCTGAAGAAATTGCAGGTTGGCGCAGAAAAAATCCAAGCCGGTGATTTGAATGTAACATTGAGTCACGGCTCCGACGACGAAATTAAACCCGTCATGCAAACTTTCAACCTCATGGCTGAAAAATTATCCGAATCACTTCAGGAAAGCAAATTGCAAGAGGAAAGTCGCAAAGAATTGGTCGCCAGCATCTCTCACGACCTGCGCACACCTCTTACCACCATTAAAGCTTACGTCGAAGGCTTGATTGACAATGTCGCGGACACTCCCGATAAAAAATTGCGCTATCTGCTGGTCATAAAGAAAAAAGCCGACGAGTTAAACAACTTGATTGAGCAATTATTTCTGTTTTCCAAAATGTCGCTCGGTGAAAAAGCCGTGCCCTTTGAAACTATCGACTTAAAAAGTATGCTGGAGTTCTTCGTCTCGGAAAATCTTTACGTCTGGCAAAAATCTCAAGCCGAAGTTACACTTGAAATCGAATCAAACGCAAAAATTTTGGGAAGTTTCCTCTTGCTGGAAAGAATTTTATCAAACATCATCGGCAACAGCATTAAATATCGCTCGGAAGAAAAATTTTCCTGCAAAATCCGTTTGAACGTCGAAGAAAAAGTTGCTATATTGAGCGTCAGCGATAATGGAATCGGTGTGCCTCAAGATTCTTTGAAAAAATTAACCGAACCTTTTTACAGAACCGATAAAGCGCGCTCACACACCGAAAACGGCACAGGCTTGGGCTTGTCTATCGCACTAAAGGCAGTCGAAATGATGAACGGCACATTAAAGATTGAAAATTTAAAACCGCACGGGCTGAAAGTCGTTATTGAACTTCCAATTTTAAAGGAGCCGAATAAATGAGCAAAAAAATTTTGGTAATCGAAGATGATTCCGACATTGCCGCCATCGAAAAGGATTATCTCGAAATTGGCGGCTGTGAAGTTGAAATTTCCGAAAACGGAGTCGACGGAATGACTAAAGCTTTGCGCGGCAACTTCGATTTGATAATTTTAGATGTCATGTTGCCCGGCATGGACGGCTTCGAGGTTTGCAAAAACATTCGTGACAAGATTGATATTCCGATAATGATGTTGACCGCAAGAAAATCGGATATTGACAAGATAAAAGGCTTGGGCTTCGGGGCAGATGATTATATTGAGAAACCTTTTTCGCCAAGTGTGCTCGTTGCAAGGGTTAAATCTCAACTTGCGCAATACGAACGCTTGAAAGGAACTGCAGACACAAATAAAATTATGCTCGGCAACATAACTTTGGAATCAGATACCCACAGAGTCTTTGTAAACGAAAAAGAAATCGTTTTGCCCAACAAAGAATTTCAGTTGCTGGAATTTCTCATGACTAACGCCAATATCGTCTTCAGCAGGGAAACTTTGTACGACAGGATTTGGGGAATGAACTCTTTCGGCAATACTGCGACCGTTCCGGTGCACATTAACCGCTTGCGCGAAGCCGTCGAACTTGATCCTGCCAAACCTAAACATTTAATCACGGTTTGGGGCGTCGGTTATAAATTCAAGCCATAAAAATTTATGAAAAGTTTAACTTCTGTTGAAATCATCGTAAAAAACTTGTGCGAACATTTCATGCGGTAAAAAATCTTTTCGATTAGGAGCGTGATTGTTATGAAAGACTACGATGACGACGACCGCTATGATTTTGATGACGACGACCGTGACGACTATGACGACCACGACGACGACCGAATTAATCGCAGATACGTTAAAATCACCAACGCCGGCAAGAAAGTTAAAATTTTGAGCGGCTACAGAGATGATGAGTTTGAGGCTGAAGACTTCGGACGCGCTTTGGTCACGATTGACGCTTCCGCCGTTACTCATAACCTCGAAATCGAAGGCAACAGGCTCGCAAACAAAATTATCGGCGGCTCCGGCAGAGATTGGATTGACGGCGGCAGAGCTAACGACACTTTGACCGGCGGCAAGGGAAATGATGTTTTCATTTACTCGAAAAACGGCGGCAACGACATTATAACCGACTATCAAAGCGGCGATAAAATCAAAATTTCCGGCGGAAAAATTTCTAAAGCAAAAATTAGCGGCTCCGATGTTGTTTTAACTGTCGGAACCGGCTCGCTCACCGTCAAAAACGCTAAAGGCAAGTCGTTGAGCTTGATTGATTCTTCCGGCAAAAATTTTTCATCAATTATCGGAGGAAAAGCCACTGAAACTTCAACCGGTAGCAAATCAAAAACTTTAACGCTGACAAATTCCTCTAAAGCTGCCGTTACTCTTCAATCTGGCGTAAAAACTGCCGACGCCTCAAAAAGAACTAAGGCAATCAAAATTACGGGCAATTCCTCTGCCAATATAATCAGCGGCGGCTCGAAAAATGATACCCTTTACGGCGGTAAGGGCAATGATTCGCTTTTCGGCGGTGACGGTAACGACACCTTGATTGGCGGCAAGGGAAATGATTCGCTCTGGGGCGGCGACGACGACAATGTTTTTGTTTATGCAAAGGGCGACGGCAAGGATATTATCTTCGGTTTTGAAGATGATGACATGTTGAAAATCACAGGAGCTTTTTCCGCTTCCTATAATCGCTCAAAAGGCGAAATTTCTTTCAAAGTCGGCTCGACTAACGACGCTATCACCCTTAAAAACTTCGACACTTCAACTTTCAACGTCAACGGCGACATTTATCGAATCAAAGATTCCAATTTAGTTAAAAAATAAACCTTCCCCGACTACCATGTAAAAAAATTACGGCGGGCAATCAAGCCTGCCGTTTTTTTTATTGATAGGAGGTAAAATTTATATATGTCAGAGAAAAAGCTTGTTCACTATCGCAAATGCACTTGCTCCCATTGCCGCCGTTATCGGTATCGTCATTACCCACGCTTTTACCATCTGTTGCGCTACTCCCCAATGCACTGCGTTTACTCTTTTGGCTGTTCCCACGCCCATTATCGAGCCGGACACTACATGCGTCGTCGAAACCGGCAAATGTAACAGCGTCGCGCCGAACACTACGCAGGAGGAATTTAAATCTGCCGCAAAGCCGCTTATCGGCTCCAATTTAAAGATTTTCCCGCCGATTGTCTTGATTATTCGCCAACCGCCCGTCGCCGTTCCGATTGCCATTGCCAACGCGCACAAAATTTTTACGTACATCGGCACTTCAAACTCTGAAATGAATCCGCCGCTGAATAATGCCAAAGTGATTATGCCCATTGACTTTTGCGCGTCGTTTGAGCCGTGTGAAAATGCCATTGTCGCCGCTGAAATCACTTGCATCTTGCGAAATTTATCGTTGACCGTGTGCGGACTTAAATTCCCAAAAAATCGGAACAAAATATTCATGATGATTATGCCCGTAACGATTGCGATGACCGGTGACGCTATCAACGAGACGACTATTTTGCCGATTCCGTTCCAATTCAACCCGCTCGTGCCCACTGATATTAAAACTGCGCCGATTAATCCGCCAACCAGCGCGTGCGACGAACTCGAAGGAATTCCAAAGTACCATGTAAGCAAATTCCAGACGATTGCCCCGAAAAGTGCCGCGATTATTACTTTTTCGTCGACTATGCTCGCCGAACTGACAATATCTCCGCCGATTGTCTTCGCTACTCCCGTTGAGACCATTGCTCCCAGAAAATTTAGGACTGCTGCCATCATTATTGCGTGATTCGGTTGCAAAGCTCGCGTGCTGACCGATGTTGCGATTGCATTTGCCGTATCGTGAAAGCCGTTGATGAAATCGAACACCAACGCCAAAATTATTACGGTAAAAATCAAATACTGCAGCTCAAGCATACTTCATCACCACGCCAAGAATCATATCGCTGATTTTTTTGCAATGGTCGAGCGTTTGCTCAATGTCCGCGACTATATCTTTCCATTTTATCAAATGAATTATCGCATCGCCTGCTAATTGCGTCTTTACCGCCGTCGCTGTGTCATCAAAAAGCAAACTCATATCTTCGCGGTAAAGTTCATCGCCTTTTTCCTCGTAACTTGCGATTTTATGCACCGAGTTCGTCATTTCGAGCTGATTTTTCTTGATGTCCGTCATAAGTTTGAAGGCGTTGACCAATTCGCGAGTAGTTTCGACGAGAAGCGCGGTTAAATCTCTGGATTTTTCGGTTGCGTGCCCTGCGTGATACATAATTATCCTTTGAAGCGCGGCATTCAGCATATCGACGCCGGTCGCAAGTTCTCCGGCGATTGAATAGATGTCTTCGCGGTCAATGGGCGTTATGAAACTCAAATTCAGCTTAGAAATTATTTTTTCATTGACTTCGTCGGACGCGGCTTCCAATTTTAGAATTTCTTCGACGCGGTCAAGTGATTTATTCGGGTCTTTGATGATTTCGTCGAGCATAACCGCTCCGAGATGAAAATACTCGGCGTTTTTGATAAATAGCTCGAAATATTCGGTATCTTTGCGAGAAAAATTAAACATGAGCATACTCCTTTGCTCAAACTTGCATATGCCTGAAAAAGTCACATTGGCGAAGCGGAAGAGCTCTACCTCGCCAACTTTTATGTTAAGGGATTTGATGTTATATCGAAATGCCGAAATGATTGCCGAGCGCCGCTAAACCGCCTTCAAAGCCGGAGCCGATTGCGTTAAATTTCCATTCGCCTTTGTTGCGATAGAGTTCACCGACGATAACGGCTGTTTCAATCGAAAAATCTTCGTCCAAGTCGTAGCGGATAAGTTCTTTATTGTTCTGCTCGTCGAAAACGCGGATAAAAGCGTTCTCAACCTGTCCGAAATTTTGTTTGCGCTCGTCAGCCTCGTAAATTGTAACAGTGAAAGCGATTTTCTCGATATTTGCAGGAACTTTGCTCAAGTCGATTTTAATTTCTTCGTCATCGCCGTCGCCCGCGCCCGTCAAGTTGTCGCCGAGATGTTCGACGCTGCCGGAAGCGTGTTTGAGGTTGTTAAAGAAGATAAAATCGCCGCCGTCGGTAACTTTTGAATCGGCACCGAGCAAAAAGACCGAGCTGTCAAGGTCAAAGTCAGATCCGCCGTCATATTTGTTCGTATCCCAGCCCAAACCGATTAAAATTTTGCTCAAGCCGGGATTTGACTTCGTAAGGTCAACTTTCTGTCCCTTTTTCAAACTGATTGCCATTTTTATTCCTCCAATTTTTTGTTGATACATTTAAAAGCAATGTTGACACGATACTTTTACGCCGTTTTTAATAAGACTTAAACTTTTTATAAACTTTTCAAGTCGTGGGAAGGCGAACTGCAAGCGGAGATTTTTTTCTCAACGTAGATTTAGTCTGAAAAAAATTTTTTTGGAAAAGGTTGACTGAAGGAGTGAGGAACATGGAAGAACGAGCGCAAAAAAAAAAGCCCCGACTTAAATCGAGGCAAGGGAAGTGTCTATGAGAGTGTGGTTTCGGTGATTTACCCTAAATCTTCGCCGTTGCTTGCGATAACTTTTTTATACCAGAAGAAAGAATCTTTTCGACTGCGGGAAAAATCGCCGGTGCCGTCGTCGTGACGATTGACGTAGATAAAGCCGTAGCGTTTGGCGTATTGCCCGGTGCCCGCGCTCACGCAATCGATACAACCCCAAGTCGTGTAGCCGATAAGCGGCACGCCGTCGTTGACAGCCTCGCCCATAGCCCGAATGTGTTCGCGGAAGTAGCTGATTCGATAATCGTCGTGAATCGCGCCGTCAGCCTCAACTTTATCGAAGGCACCTAATCCGTTTTCGACAACCATAATCGGCGTATCGGGATAACGTGAGGCAAGTTTATTCAAAGTCCAACGCAAGCCGTCGGGATCAATCTGCCATCCCCAGTCGCTCGCCTTGAGGTAAGGATTCTTCGCGCCGCCGAGCATGCTGTCATTAATTTTTTCGGCATTTTCATCGGCAGTGACGCAACTTGACATGTAGTAGCTGAAGGTGTAGAAGTCAACTTTTCCCTCGCGAAGAATTTTTTTATCGTCCTCGTTTTCCATGAAGGCGGTATCGATTCCCATGTCTTGATAAAATTTTTTCGCGTAGTAGGGATAAGCACCGCGAACTTGAACATCGCCGCAGAGGTCGTTGCACAAATTATCCGTGCGTTGAGTTTCCAACATGTCTTTGGGATTCGGCGTCAAGGGATAGCGCGTGACGTGGCAAATCATGTTGCCGATTTTAAATTCGGGATTGATTTTGTGAGCGGCAATGACGGCTTTGGCGGAGGCGACGAATTGATTATGCAGAGCCTCAATCCTCTGCTGCGGAACGTCTTTAAGTTCGCCGAATTTGCAAGGCGCGGTTCGATTCAAATCCTCATCTTGAATGACGCCGACGCTGTAGAGGTTGCCGACAATCGGAGCCATAATCGTCATATTGATTTCGTTGAACGTGAGCCAATACTTGACTTTGTCCTTGAAACGTTCAAAACAAGTCGTAGCGTACTTAACGAATAAGTCAATAACTTTGCGATTGTAATAGCCGCGATATTTTTTGACAAGCTCGAAAGGCATCTCATAATGATTGAGCGTGA
>CAMVAG010000084.1 GCA_947165405.1 uncultured Selenomonadales bacterium | reverse complement strand
CTTAAAATTTTTAAGCGATTATACAACGAACGCCGCGCTTTGCCAATAAACACTCACAAACGTTTAATTAAAGTATACCGTTTTTTGCTTTGAACACACAAAAATCCCGTCAAAGCGGCGGGAAATTTTTTTCAGTTGAGTTCGATACGCTCGGAAATATTTTCGTCGGACAGTTCGTTTTCGCTGTGAGCAATTTGATATTCAATGACGCCGGTCTTTACGGCGCGGATAAAAACGGTCGCATCTTCGTCGTAAGTGTCGAGGTTGATTGTAATTCTTTTCGCCTTGTGAATGTCCATTTGATTCGATACGGCTTCGGGGAGGTTGGTGTAGAAAATATCGAAGTTGTCGCCCGCGTCGATGAAAGGATACCACACGTCGAACTTTGTATTGCGGTCAATGACGGTTTTAAATTTGCGCTTCTTGTTCCTGCCGACGTAATAACCAAACGGCGTCTTGGAGGAATCGGGAGTGATGTGTTTGGTTTGAACGTTGCCGCCCGCCCTTGAAAGCAGCAACCCGAACGCCACGCCCGTCTTGCCTGTGGGAGCAGCCAAATCGGTGCGAATTTTTATGCCGCGTGCCTTTTGAATTTCGTGAGCCTCGTCCGTGCCGAGCGCGGGATAAATTTTAAATTGCGGAGTGCGTCCGAAAAAGCCGAAAAGAATATCCGCTTGAGATTTTTCGCCGTCGCGATTGACGGGAATTTTTTTTACGGTTTCGCTCAAAACAATTTGGTCGTCGCTGTTGTCCATGTCGCCGAGCCAAACCTCAAGCCCTTTGGCGTCGCGCCGATAAATGCTGCCGCTTTGCATGAAGAAATTATCCTTGAGTTCGTAGCCGACTTTGAGCCGCCCGTTCTTGAAAGGATTTTCGTCTTCGGCAAGGCGCGTGTCTTCGGCGGGCGAAATGTATTCCGTGAAAAGATCTTTGACCAATTTTGATTTAGACGAGTTGCCCGCGAGGAAGATTGAAATTTCGTCAATTTCTTGAAGCGGTTTGATTTTGCGAAGAGAATTCTTGCCTGCCTTCTCAAAAGCTTCCTTCATGGAGATGAAAAAATTTTTTATGCCGGCTTTGATTCGTTCGCGCAAAATTCCTTGCAAGTCGATTGCGGCATCCAAGCTGAAATTTTTGATGAGCTTTCCGTCGTCGCGAAAAAGATTTACTTCAATGAAACCGCCCGCCAAAATTTCTTGCGCCGCGTCGGATTCGGGAGCCTCCCACACGGGGCGAAGTTTTTCAACCAGCGCGTGCATGTTCGCGTGAGCCTCTTGCGAATCTTTTATCAGAGCCTCCGAGCCCGCGAAACTTTTTTTGTCAGCCGCCCACGTGAAAGGAATTTTCCCGCCGCCTTCGATATTTATCAAGCGGTCTTGGTTCGCCTTGAAGACTTCAAACGCCAAAAGTTTCAAAAGATTTTCGCCGCCCAAAGTTCTGTCGCCGTTCTCGCCGAAATGCACAAGCAGATAATCGTAGCGGTCGTTTGGCGATTCGCGCAAGAAGCCGAAATCAAAATCGGTGGTGCCGCCGCCGATATCGAACACCGCATAATAAATTTCCTCCTCGCCCGAAGGGTCGAAGCCGTATTCTTGCAGAGCCGTTATCGCGTAAGCCGCCGCCTCACTCGCGCCCTCGCGCACGGAAAATTTTTTCATGACGGTCTCGTTTGAAAGCAAAGCCGTCGGCAAAGATTTTTTCAAGCCGCGCTCAAAGCACAGCCGCATTTTTTCACGAATCGTTTTATCGTAAGTGACGGGGAACGACAAAATGTAATTCAAAAAAATGTGCTTCTCCTGCTGCATGTTGTTTATGAAGACGCCCAGATAATACGCGTAAATTTCCAGCGGATTGATTTCGTCTTCGGCAAGTTCGGAAAAGGGCGCAAGCTGCGTGATAAATTTTTTTTCGTCGCGCAACATGAATTGAGTTTTCGAGCCGCACCAATATTTTAAATCGGTCAGGAACGAATAAAATTTTTCGGAACCGCCGCTTATCATATTTTCAAACGCGGCATGAGAAACTTTCACGTCGCTCCATTTTGTAAAGGGTCTTCCCTCGCGCCAATAATACGCCGTCAAAAAACTTTCAATGTCAATGAACTGAATCAGCGTCGGGTTCTCGTAATTCGCGGAAAAATTTATTCCTTGACGATAAGAGCCGCTTCCGACTTGCAACGGCAGAAATTGCGAGTGCTCGTTTTCGTAGACGACGACGGTGCGGCTTGTGCCGAAGTCAATCGCGACAATTCCCGTTGAAACATCGTCGGCAGGGTCACGCGCCACAAAATTTTCTTCAAGCGGAATTTCCTTGCCGCCTTCTTGGTCGAAGTCCCACAAATCCCAATGCCCGCGATTCGGGTCGAACAAAATATTTTCGTCGTAAGGGTCAAGCCCTGCGCGCTCCGAATCGCAGTTGAGCAGAAAAGTTTTCAGTCGGTCGGCGTCATTAAAAAGTTTTTGATTTTCTTCCGAGACTTTCACGCCGGTTATAATTCTTGTCACAATCTCATCCCCAATCTTTTGAATGATTATATCACAACGCAGGAAATTTAAAATCAATTAGGAATTAGGAATGAGGAATTGGGAATTTTTTCTAACAGCTAAAAACGGAGGAAGATTATGATAGAAATTTTTGACGGAGCAATGGGAACGATGTTGCAAGCGGGCGGGCTCAAGGCGGGCGCGTGCCCCGAACTCATGAACGTCGAGGCTCCCGAAGTCGTAAAAAAAATTCACCGCGCATATATCGAGGCGGGCTCAACGATTATCACGACAAATACTTTCGGCGCGTCGAGTCTCAAGCTTGCACATTACGGGCTTGAAAGTCGCGTTCGTGAATTGAATTTCGCCGCCGTCAAGCTCGCAAAGGAAGTTGCCGGCAATCGTGTCAAAGTTGCGGGCGACATAGGTCCTTCGGGAAAATTTATCGCGCCGCTCGGCGATTTGACTTTCGACGACGCCTATAAAATTTTTTACGAACAGGCTTTGGCTTTGGCGGAGGCGGGCGCAGACTTCCTGATTATCGAAACGTGCATTGATATTCAAGAAATGCGTGCGACTCTTCTTGCCGCGAAGGACGCTTGCAACTTGCCGATAATTTGTCAATTGAGCTACAGCGAGGACGGGCGAACTGTCACGGGCACCGACCCGCAATCCGCCGCCGTGATTCTTGAAGCTATGGGCGCAAGTGTTATCGGCGTGAATTGTTCGCTTGGTCCCGAACAGCTTGTGCCTGTTGTAAAAATTTTGGCGGAAAATTGCGGCGTTCCCGTCAGTGTCCAGCCGAATGCCGGAATGCCTTACCTCGAAGACGGCAAAACAAAATTTCCAATGGATGCAAAAACTTTCGGCTCTTGGGGCAAGGCACTCGTCGAGGCGGGCGCGACTTATCTTGGCGGCTGTTGCGGCACGACGCCCAACCATATCCGCGAACTTGCAAAGGCAATTAGGAATGAGGAATTAGGAATTAGGAATTATAATTCCGTACGCCCGTTGAGACTTGCAAGCCGAAGCAAGACTGTCGTTATCGATAAGACTTCGACAACTTTAATCGGCGAACGAATCAATCCCACCGGCAGAAAAAAATTGGCGGCTGAAATTCGCGAAGGCTCCTTGCTCGGCGTGAAACGTGACGCGCTTAATCAAGTCAAAGCGGGCGCAAAAATTTTGGATGTCAACATGGGCGTCGGAGGAATCAATCAAGCCGAAATGATGGCTGAAGCTGTCCGCGAAATTTCTCGGATAGTCGATGTGCCGCTTGCGATTGATACGGGCGACGCAGAAGCTTTGGAAGCCGGCTTGAAAAATTTTCCCGGTCGTGCGCTGATTAATTCCGTCAGCTTTGAACCCGAACGCATTGCAAAATTTCTTCCGCTTGCGAAAAGATACGGCGCGGCGATTTTGATTCTTCCGCTCACCGAAAAGGGCGTTCCGAATTCCGCCGAAGAAAGATTTTCCGTCGCGAAAAAAATTATCGCCGCCGCAAAAACTTTCGGGCTCGACGACGGAGACTTTTTACTCGACGCGCTCGTCATGACGATTTCCGCCGACAAAAACGCTTGCCTCGAAGTCTTGAAGACTTTGAAACTTTATCGCGAATTGAATTTGCCGACGACGATGGGCTTGAGCAATATTTCTTTCGGCTTGCCCAATCGCCCGCTGATTAACTCGACTTTTTTTGCAATGTGCCTTGCCGCAGGGCTCGACGCGCCGATTATGAATCCCTACGACGAATCAATGCAAAACGTTTTGAAGTCAGCCGCCGCCTTGCTCGCTCACGACCCGAACGGTTTGAAATATTCAATTGGTAATGCGCAAGGCGCAATGCGGAATGAAAATCCAACTCGCGGTGAAAAAAATTCAACGGACATTTTGAGCGCGATTAAGCTTGCGATTCAAGAAGGAGACAAAGACGAAATTGCCGCGCTGATTCAAAAGGCGGTCGCCGAAAATTTTTCCGCAGATGAAATTACCGAACGCGCTTTAACTGCCGCAATGAATGAACTCGGCGAAGATTTCGGTTCGGGAAAAATTTTTCTGCCGCAAGTTTTGCTTTCAGCGGAAACGATGCGTCTTGCCTTCGACGAACTCAAAAAAAATTTCCCCGCGCAAGAAAATTCATCGCAGGGAACTTTCGTTATCGCGACCGTCAAAGGCGACGTTCACGACTTGGGAAAAAATATTGTCGGCGCGTTGATTTCGAACAGCGGCTTTAAATTGATTGACTTGGGCAAGGACGTTGAGTCGGAAAAAATTGTTCGCGCCGCCCTCGCTCACGACGCCGATATTGTAGGTTTGTGCGCCCTCATGACGACGACGATGATTCAGATTGATAAAGTCATTGCCGATTTGCGTGCGGCGGGTTCTTCCGCGAAAGTCATGGTCGGTGGCGCGGCTTTGACTCAAGAATACGCTGACAGTGCCGGTGCCGATGCTTATGCTCGTGACGGTGTGGAAGCCGTACGCCTCGCAAAAAGTTTAGTCACGAAATAAATTCTGCCGTTGAGCCCGTCTTGCCTTTCTTCACTTCGAGGCGGACGGGCATTTGATTTTTCAGTTCTTCGACGTGAGAAATTATCCCGACGAGTCGTCCGCCGCTCTGTTCGATAATCGTTGAAATTGCAAAGTCGAGCGTTTCGCTGTCCAAACTTCCGAAGCCCTCATCGATAAAAATCGTGTCGAGTTTAATGCCGCCGACTTTGTTCCTCACGACCGACGCCAAACCCAATGCCAAACTCAATGACGCCAAAAAACTTTCGCCGCCGCTCAAAGTTTCTACGGGACGAAGTGCGCCGCTTTGCTCGTCGAAAATTTCCAAGTTCAAGCCGGCAGCCTTAGCTTTGGTCTTGCCCGCGTCTTTCATTTGGAAGAGGTAACGCCCGTTGCTCATCTTCTTCAAGCGGTTGTTCGCCTCGTTGACAACGTCATTAAACATCGTCGAAAGGAAATAGCGTTGGAAGGAAATTTTCAAATCGGATTCGCCTTTGCCGGTCGCGTTCGCCACGTCGGAAAGTCTTTTCCACATGTCGGCGATTTTTTCTTTGGCGGCGAGTTCGATTTTGATTTCGGCAAGCTTGGCGGAAAATTCTTTTATCGATTTAATTTTTGCCTCCAAGTTTGCTTTTTCGGAAAGAATCGCCTCGTATTGTTGCCGCAAGTCCTCTGAATTTTTTTCCAGCGTTTCCAAATCGGGCACCGTTTTGCCCGCGAGGAATGCTTGGAGGTTGTCGAAGTTTTCTTGCACCGATTGCAGCGTTGCCGCCCGCGCAGATTTTGTTTCCTTTGCGTCGTGAAAATTTTTCTGCGCCGCTTGCCATGCAACATCGAGAGAGTCAAATTTTTTTTGTGCCGCGTTCAAGTCGGCGTCGAGAGCGGCGGGGTTCGTCAAATAAATTTCGTCAATGTCCCTTTGAAAATTATTGACGCCTTCCGCGAGCTTTGCCGCCAAAATTTCTGCGGAATTTTTCGCGGCGGAGGCTTTGTCCAATTCGATTTTATTTTTTTTGATTAGGTTGTTGCCTTTTTCGATTCGCTGCTGATAAGTGGCGAGGGTATCTTTATTTCCTGCCGCCGTGTCAAAATTTTTCTGCGCGGTCGAAACGTCGGGGATGCCGGCGTAATCTTCGAGGTGATTTTTTTTCTCGGCAAGTTCGCCTTTGATTTTTGCAACGGTTTTTTCCGCTTGAGTCTTTTCTTTCGTGAGGCGTTCGAGATTTTTTTCGGCGGCTTGGAATTCGGCGACGGTCGGAATTGCGGCTTGAGTTATCGCGGGATGTTCGAGCGAGCCGCAAACCGGGCAAGGTTCCCCTGCCTTGAGCTTGGAAGCCAAACGCGCCGCATTGTCGACGATTTGCAAACGTTCCAACTCAATCTGCGCGGCGTTGAAATTTTTTTCGACAAAAGAAAATTTTTCCTCTTCCATCGCCAAAGTTTTTTCGCGCCGTGAAATGTCGGCTGAAAGTTTCGCACGCTCTTTGGCTTTCTCCAAAATTTGAGCGGCTTTTTCAAATGCAACGTCCGCGCCGACGAAAGGAATTTTATCTGCTTCCAATTTGTCGCGCAATTCGACGTATTCTTTTTCCCGCCCGTCATAAAGTTCAAAATTTTTCTGCGCGGTTTGCAAATCTTTTTCCGCGTCCGAAAGTTTTTTCTTCAGCGCGGAAAATTCTCCAAGTGCTTTTTTGGTGTCGATGAGTTTATCGTTGCGCCGCTTGAGTTCCTCGCGTTGAGTTTCCTCCGCCTCACGAATTTTATATTCCTCTTGAGCCGCCGCCAAAATTTTTTCCGCCGCGTCAAGATTTTCTTTTGCCTTGTCACGCGCCGCAGTCAACGTCTTGAAGTCAGCGAATTTCTCCGCCAAATTTTTTCCGTCCGATAAAATTTTTTGAGCGGCGTCGGAAGATTTTTTGAGTTCGGAAGATTTTTTTTGCGCGAAGGAAAATTTTTCCTCAAGCTCCGCCAACAAATTCGAATCCGCCTCGCCAAGTTGAGTTTCATACGCCTCTTTTTTGTCTGCCAAAGCTTTGACTTCCGCCGAAAAATTTTTTGCGCGTTCGGCAAGTGCCTCCTCGATTTTTTTGTAAGGCGCGCTGTCGAAAAGAACATTCAAAACTTTTTGCCGCTCGTCGGAATCGGCGGAAAGAAATTTTTTAAACTCGCCCTGCGGCAACAAGACAACTTGCCTGAATTGTTCGGCGTCGAAGCCCAAAAGCCCCGTGATTATATTTTTTACGGCTCTGTCTTTTGTCTCGATTAAATCGCCGTCACGATACAAGGCGGCTCGCGTTTGATATTTGTTTTCCTTGCGTTTGGAACTGTAATTTATTTCGCGGTGAACTTCGTAAATCTTATCGCCGAGCGCGAAAGTGAAATCGACTTCGGTCTTAACGTCGTCGGGCACGCCTTTTGAGCGCATGTCTTTGCCGTCACGAGCCTTGCCGGAAGTTTCGCCGTAAAGCGCGTAGGAAATCGCGTCAAGAATCGTCGTCTTGCCCGCGCC
The DNA here is from genome assembly GCA_947165405.1 of uncultured Selenomonadales bacterium. Classification (GTDB taxonomy): domain Bacteria; phylum Bacillota; class Negativicutes; order Selenomonadales; family Selenomonadaceae; genus Quinella. Next base: position 1,375 of record CAMVAG010000084.1, on the reverse strand, counting down.
GGTCGCTCCGTTTATCAGAAAAATTTTTTCGCCGCGCAAGCCGTTTGAAAAATCCAGCGTGACAGGTTCGATATACGCGCCGAACGCTTGCATTTTTAATTTTATCGGTGTCATGATTCTGTCTCCTTGAAAATTTCTGCCATTGCCGCCCGCTCGTCTTCCGTCAAAGGTCTTTTCGCCATTGCCTCGAAGAAATCGCTGAATTGTTCCGAAATCGATGCGCCCTCCCGAAATTTTCCTGTCGGCTCCGTGATAAAATCTTTCGGCTTGGATTTATTCTTCGCCTCCATCAAATTCGGAAAGACTTCGCGCAATTTTTGTGCCGCGTCGTAAACAAATTCCTCGTCGGTCAAAGTCACGTAAGCGTAGGCGTCGTTTGGAGGCTGATTCAAAAATTCGGCAAGCGTTCCCGAAACTTCAATCAAATCTCTGCGCGGCTTGAGCAAAATATTTTCTGCGCGAACAAAACCGTTGCCGTCAAGTTCAACCAGCGTGATTCCTTTTTCGTGCGAAGATTCTTTGGCGGAATATTTGAGAGGCGAGCCGCTGTAAAAAATTTTTTCGCCCGATTGCTGATTTTTATGCAGGTGACCGAGCGCGACGTAATCATAGCCCGAAAAAATTTCCGCATTGACTTTGCCCGCCGTGCCCACAAATTTTCTTTCGGAATCGGATTCTTCGCCGCCTTCAACGAAAACATGAGCAATCGCAACGCTCCGTTTGCCTGCAGGAATTTTTTTCCGCGCCTCGCCGATATAAAATTTGTTCGCGGCGTTGAAAGTCAATCGTTCGTCGGATTTAATCGCGGCGGGGTCGAAATAAGGTATCAGCGAAAAATAAACTTCACCGAATTTGTCTTCAAGCGCGATAGGTTTAGGCGCGTCATCTTTCTTCGCGGTGATGAAAAATTTTTTGTTGGCGAAAAGTCTGCTGCCGAAATTCAAACGGTCTTGAGAATCGTGATTGCCCGCGATACACAGCACGGGAAATTTTTTTTCGGTCAGCTTGAAAATAATTTCGTCGAAAAGATTGACGGCTTCGGTCGAAGGGTCGGCTCTGTCGTAAACGTCGCCCGCAATGATAATCGCGTCGGGTTTCACGTCGTCAACAACTTCCAAAAATTCTTTCAAGATAAAGTCTTGGTCATCGATAAGCGAATAATTCAGCAAGGTTTTTCCCAAGTGCCAATCCGCCGTGTGCAAAATTTTCATGAGTTCTCCTCCCTCTTACGAATTGCCTCCGCGTGAGCTTGCAAGCCTTCCGCCTCCGCCAAACGTTTGACATCTTCCGCCGCGTTCAACAAATCTTTTCGCGTGTAAGAAATTAAACTCGTGCGCTTTAGGAAAGTCTCGACGTTGAGCACGGAAAAAAATTT
>CAMVAG010000083.1 GCA_947165405.1 uncultured Selenomonadales bacterium | reverse complement strand
ATTCCTAATTCCTAATTGTTTCTGCGTGTGAATCACTTTCCACTTATCATTTTTTTTGTTATCATTATGGCGGAGGTGATAAAGTTGAGGAGCGGAAAAATAATTTTCATGCCGCTTGGCGGAGCGCAGGAAGTCGGAGCAAGTTGTTACTTCCTCAAGCTCGGCGAAAATAATTTGTTGCTTGATTGCGGTTGCGGCTCGACACACGGAATACGTTTCGCGCCGAATTTCAACGCACTCTTGCAGACGCCTTACCTCCAAGATTTTCATCAAGTGTCGCAAATATTTTTGTCGCACGCGCACCTCGACCACGCCGCCGCCTTGCCGGATTTTTTGGAACTCAACGAACGCGCCGCCGTTTACATGACCGATTTGACACGAGAAATTTTATCGGTGCAATTGGAGGAGCGTTTCGACAAGATAGAAAAAAATATTTCGTCCGTCGCCTTCCTGCAAAAAATTCCTCTGCCGAATCTGCGAATCAGTTTCCATCAAGCGGGGCACATCCCCGGCGCAATGATGACGCTGATAAATTTTCGCGGGAAAAATATTTTGTACACGGGCGACTATTCGACTTTCCCGACGCAACTTGTCGGCGCGGCTCTTCTGCCCGAAGTGAAGATTGATATTTTAATTCTTTGCGGACTTCACGCGAGGCACCCGAATTATCGACGCTTCGGCGACAGCGACTCCGCCTTGAAAAAAATTCTTCGCAAGATTTATTACGCGTTGCGTCGAGGCAAATCGGTTTATTGTCAAGTCACGCAGATAAGCAAGGGCGTAGAACTCATCACGCTGATAAATAAATTTTTGCCGCAAGCCGAAATTTTTATCGACGAACGCGTCATGAAAATCGTCCACCGTTTTGAAAATCTTCATATCCCGATAATGCGCGAACAAAATCATCCGTTGAGTGCCTTCCCGCGAGTACCTTGCGTATTTTTATCGACGAAGCCTCCGCCGCCGCGTTCGGGCATGGAAATTTTAAACGGCGATTTTTCTTTGCATGACGACTTCGCCGCGACCGTTGAATTTGTTCGCCGGCTCAATCCGAAAACTTGCGTCGTCGTTCACAGCCCGCCCGACAAATTTTTTCACACGGGCACGACCCTCGAACAAGTTTTAATCAATGACCCCGACTCAAGGACGAGTTTCATTTTCCCGAAAACCTGTGAACCCTTTGAGCTTTGAAAAATTTTTTAAAGAGTCTCAACCCGGCCGTCACGGATGACGGCCGCCGGCGATATGAACAGGATGTTCATCCGCCGGTCTACGCCCTTTTCTTTTGCTACTTTTCTTTTGGGCGCAGCAAAAGAAAAGTAGAAGAAACCCCTTTTGAACTTTGACAAGGAGGAATTATTATGATTAACGTTTCCGACCCGACTGTTAAAAGGATTATCGAAAATTTGCACAGGGCGATTGAACGCAAGAGCAAAAATCTTTCTTCCGCCTCTTATGACGAATACATTCTTGACAACCGCATTATCAAACTTTTTTGCGCGGATAAATCTCTCACGCTTCGCCAATGCGCCGAAGAAATGAACACCAAATACCAAATGAATCTCGGCAACGAAGATGTTATTCGCCTCCTGAAAGCAAATCGTTTGAGCTATCAAATAAAGCGCGGTGAATTGATTGATTGGGCGGAAGAATTGGTCGCGGCTTTTGCGAAGGCTCTCGAAACTCGCAAGCAAAAAGATTTTGATGACTTTATCGTCGTGCGCAACAAAATCATTTACACGCGTGACGAGGAACGCTACAAAATTCAAGAACGCATCGCCTGCCTCATGCTTTACGTCAAGCACCCCGAACTTGACAGCGGCAACGACGCCGAAACAATCGAAAAATTCGGCAACGTCTACATGAAACATTTTCTCGGCGACGCAAGCGACTTCTTGAGAAATATTTGTGCAAAGTCCAAAAGCAATTCGAAGGGCGAAAAGAAAGATGCTCAACAGGAAAAGATTGAGCTCTTGGAAAACATGCTCAATCGTTCCGACATGCTGCTGAAAGATTTGCAAGACGAATTCGACGCCCGAATCAAGCAAAGCCATCAAGATGATTTGATTGAATTTTTTTCGCGACTTAATTCGGAGAAATACGGTTGCATTCTCGACGAGGTTTTGAACGCAAGAAACGGCGTCCGTCAACTGCGCAAAAAAAATATTCAGCTTCCGCCCGAAATCGGAGGCTTGTTCATTTTGATTGAACGTCTTGCCCAATTTATTCGTGACAGCGAAATAAATCCGATTTTGAAACCCGGCGCGGTGAAAGACATGCGCCTCGACGAGGTTGAAAGTTGCGATTACGAAGGCTCGCCCTTCCTCGCCGCCGCCGAAGTCAAAAAGGTTAAAGTCCTTTCGCCCGGCTGGGTTTATAAAAATAAAGATGTTCAAATTTCACGCCCGCGACTTAAAGAAGTCGTTGAGTAAAGGAGGATTTTTTTTATGTTGATTAACGGAGAAGAGCACAACGATTTGTGCGTGGGAATTGACTTGGGAACAACCAATTCCGTTTTGGCGACGGTGAATATCCGCCCGAACGGAAATATTGTCAGCAAAGTTGTCGACCTCGACAGAGCCGTCGACATGTATAACGCCGGAGCAGGTGCAAAGTTCACGCTCAAGAAAAGTCCCATTTTGCCAAGTTGTGTTTACTACAACGACGAAAAAAATTATCAGCCCATTGTCGGCGATTTCGCGAAAGGCAGATACCCTCTGCGCCCGTATCTCGTTGCCAAGTCAATTAAAAGTCAGATGGGCAACGCTTTTGTCGAAGGCTTATCCTCGAATATTCACGATAAGACGCCCGCGCAAGTTTCCTCAAGAATTTTGGAGCACATGTTGAGAAATGCCGCAAAAATTTATCACTTGGAGAAAATCGATGACGCAGTAATTACCGTGCCCGCGAATTTCGATTTTATTATGCGTCAAGCAACTTTGCAGGCGGCTGAACTTGCGGGAATAAAAATCAGAAAGGCGGACGGCTCACCCAGACAGATTTTATTGTCAGAACCTCGCGCCGTCATTTACGATTTTATAAATCAAGTTCGCAACGGAGAGATTGCCGATAAAATTTTGGATTTGAGTTCGAAAAAAAATGTAATGGTTTTCGACCTCGGCGGCGGCACTTTGGATATTACTCTTCATGAAATTTCTCGACGAGCCGACGCGCCCGAAATTTTGAAAGTCCAAGACATTGCCACGAACAGATACACTTTGCTTGGCGGCGACGATTTCGATTTGTGTCTTGCAAAAGTCATGTTCCGAAATTATCTCACGCAATACGCCGCGCATTCCGATATTGTCAAAAAAATTCGCAGCGAGGAAAAAGGCGTCATGAGCCAGCTCCTCAATTACGCCGAAAATTTAAAATTGGAGGTCAGTGCTCAAAAAAGCGATGCATTCGGCGGCGACAATTCCGGTTGGTGGGACGAGGAGGAAGATTTTCCCGTCGGAGGCAATATCGGCACGACCGGTTATGCTTACAGCGACAATTTCACCGCCGCGCAGCTTGAAGACATTTGGAAAGACTTCATGGGCGATGAAATTATTTTTGACGATTACAAAAATCTTGACGCCGTCACGGAAAAATTCGGCAGTCAAAAAAATATTATCCTTCCGATTCTCGACGTGCTCAAGAAAGCTTCCGCCAAGCTCGGAAGTGATGTTAAAGTTGATGCCGTCATTATGAACGGAGGCATGTCGAGGTTTTATATGGTCATCAATCGCTTGAGAAAATTTTTCGGCTTCGAACCGATTGTTGCTCTCGACCCCGACCAAGCCGTTGCTCGCGGTGCCGCCGTCTATCATTACTTCCTCCACAAATACGACAAAGAACTTGCCGACGAACTCAAAAACGAATTGCCTGCCGAAAAACTTCCTCCCGCTCAACAAGTCGCCCGCTCAAATTCAAATTCAATCTTCAACAAAACTTCTTCAAGCAATCGAAACATCACGGCTGCCGACCGTTCAATCGGTGTCGTCTTCGGCAGCAACATCCTCAACGAAAGTTTTTATCTTGTCACTTTCGGAGGAAATTACGAGGAAATTATTCCCGCCGGAAAAGAATTGCCTTACACCTCGCAAAGATTCACGGGCTTTCGTCTGCCGCCGGGAAAAAATGTTATCAGCGTTCCGATTGCCCGCGCAGAAGCCGACGGCTCTTACAAAATCATTGCAAAAGGAAATATCGAATTTCCCGAAAGATATTCGCGCATGACGGGCGACAATTTTATAACGTTCAGCATTTTTATGGACGAGGATAAAATTATTCGCATGGACGCCGCCACTTGCCGAGACGAACGCGGGCTTGAACTGCTTGACCACGGCACGACAGAAATTTCTATCGCGACGGGTGTCGAGAAAGGTCCCAAGTCGAAATTGATTGCGCGTTTCGGAGGAAAGGTAAATCCTCGCGCTCAACTGAATACAATTCGCTCGCTCTGCCGAAATGTCGACGATGCTTTTCGCCGCAAAAGCAAAGATGAAAACGTTCGATATTCCGCCACGCTCAAATTGAATGTGAACACAATCCTCTCCGCCACGAATCACAAAGATTTTGCCGAACCGCTCCTGCAGATGTTCGACGACGTTAAAAATTCCCGCGAAGAATCTTTCAAACTTCGCTGCGTCATTATCGCGAGGAAAATCGGCTCAAGCTGGACTGCGCAACAAAAAAGACGCCTTGCGCGCCTGTGCTTATATCAACTTGACGAAGAGCTTTACAATCCCGGCTTGACGCTCGGTCGCGGCTTGAAGATGAACACGAAAATTCAATGCATTTATACTTTGTCGATGTGCGGAGACGAAAACGATATTGCCTTGCTCGTCAATCTTCACAACAACGAAAAATTTCGCATGGCGAATCTTTACACGCACGCGATTACGAAAACCGAAGTCGATTGGATTTATTACGAGTTCAAAAAAGATTACAACAAAGTTTTGGCGGGCGCACCGACTTCCTCAATTCAAATTTCGGCTCACGCGCTGGGAGTTGCTTTTAAAATTGACGGTCGCCCGACAAATTCCTCAATCAAGCGCGAGCAAATTGTTTCGGACTTGTGCAAAGTGATTCGTTCGAGGAATTTGAACAACGTCGAGATAAGCGTTTGCATTTTGGCTGTAGGAATGATTTGCGACCGCCGCACGACAAACAATATGACGCAGGATTCTTTCAACGACGCGGAAAATCTTTTCAACGACCTCAACAAGATTTACGACGAAAATTTTGCCGAACTTTTTTCGAAGGCGCAGGGCGTCGCACAAAAAATGATTCACGGCAGCGAATTGAGCGCGGAAGAAGAAGAATCTCTGCTTATGAAATGGGCAACGTAACTGCAATGCGTAATGCGGAATGCGCAATGCGCAATGCGTAATGAAATAAGGAATGAGGAATTAGGAATTGGAGACGTTAGATTTTACAGTTATGGCAGCAATGGCGGGCATGGGTTTTATCGCGGCGTTTATCGATTCGGTTGTCGGCGGCGGAGGATTAATTTCCGTTCCAACTTTGATGTGGGCGGGCTTGCCCATGCTAAACGTCCTCGGCACGAATAAAATTGCCTCTTGCATGGGAGCCTGCGCGGGATTTTTAACTTATCTTCGTTCGGGCACGATTGACAAAAAAATTATGCGCGTGATGTTTCCGCTTTCGTTCGTCGGCTCGATTATCGGCGTCTTGGTCGTCAGGCAAATCCCGCCCGATTTTTTGCGGCCGCTCGTTGTCGTCATGCTCATTGTCATTGCGATTTACTCTGTGGCGAAAAAAAATTGGGGCGCGGACAAAAAATCTGTTCACGTCTCCCACAAAAATTATTTGCTCGGTTTGATTTTAATTTTCGCGCTCGGTTTCTACGACGGCTTCTTCGGACCGGGCACGGGCTCGTTCATGTTGTTTTTGTATTTGATGATGGGCTACGGTTTTCTTGGAGCCGCCGCAAATGCTCGCGCTGCGAATTTTGCAAGCAACATTGCCGCCGCGATAATTTTTACGGGCTTCGGGCTCGTGAATTTTTCCTACGCAATTCCTATGGGGCTCGGAATGATTTTTGGTGCGGCTTGCGGCGCGAAAATGGCAATCACGAAAGGCGCGGCTTATGTCAAACCGCTTTTTATCGGCATGACCGTGATTCTTATCGGCAAGCAATTAATTGAGCTGCTCAAGTAATTTCTTATCGACTTTGCCGGAAGAATTCAGCGGCAACGACTTCACGAAAAAAATTTCTTTGGGCGATTCGGCAGGCGTCAAAGCTTGTCGAATTATTTTTTTGTCGACGCTGCCGACGACGTAAGCCGAAAAATTTTCGCCGCGAATCTCATCGGGAATTTTTATGACTGCCGCCGCCTCGACACCTTCAATCGCACAAATTTTTTGTTCAAGCGCAAGAGCCGAAAGTTTCACGCCGCCTCGATTGATAAAATCTTCGCCGCGCCCCAAGAAAATCAAATCGCCGCGTTCATCGATAAATCCTCTGTCGCCGACGGTCGCGGGCTTGGAAATATTTTCTGCGCGAAAAGGAGTATCGACATAAATCAATCCGTCGCGAATAAAAATTTTCACGCCGTCGAAAGGCTTGCCCAAATTTTGAACTTCGGAAACGTTTTCGGCGGAAATTTTTTTGTACGTGACGAAACTCAATTCGCTTGCGCCGTAGTAAAGAAAAATTTCGGCGTTCGGAAATTTTTTCAAGAGCGAAAGACTTTGCGCGGCAGTCAAAACTTGAGAGCCCGTGAAGATTGAGCGAATGTTTTCAAGCGGCGCGCCTTGAGTGAGCAAAGCCAACTTGCTCGGCACAAGATAAATCGTCGTGGCGTCTTTGAGAAGTTCAAGCCAAATTTTCGGCGAAAATTTTTTGCTCGTGACGATTGAGCCGCCCGCGTGCATTACGGCGAGGAAAGTGTTCAAATTCCCCGTGAAGTTCAAGCTGCCGTGCATGAAAACTTTTGAGCTTTCGTCGACGCGAAAAATTTTATTCTGCGTCGGAAAAAAATCTGTCCAGCTTTCAAAAGTTCGCGATAAAATTTTTGGAGCGGAAGTTGAGCCGCTCGTAGTGACTTCAAAAATTTTTGAGCGATTTTTTTTCTGCGCGGAGAGTGATTTTACGATTTGAGTAAAAAATTTCACATCGTCTGCAGGGTTGTCGACCACCGCCAAAAAATTTTTGTAGCTGAAACTTTTCCCGTCGACTTGCAGAAAAATTTTATCGCCGAAGACTTCAGCCCGCGCCTTAAGCAAATCGTAAAAGTTCATGTCAACGCCTCGATTAAAATCGCCTCGCCGGTGCCGCCCGCGCCCGCTATCGACAGCAAACCCAAGCCGCTCTTCAAAGCCGCAAGCAAATGAATCGTGAGAATCGCGCCGCTCGCGCCGTAAGGATGCCCGTAAGCCAACGCGCCGCCGAGCCGATTGAATTTGTCGATAAGATTTGGATGCGCCCGTTCGAAGAGGACATCAATCACGGCGAACGCTTCATTGAACTCAATCGCGGCGAGGTCTTCGTAAATCAGATTGTTCTTGCGCAAAATTTTATCGGCGACGGCTTGAGCACCGCGAGGACTTTCAAGCGGATTGACGCCTCCCGTTGCAACGTCGACAATCTGCGCGGCGGGCGACAAATTTTTTTTACGGACGAAATTTTCACTTGCGAGGACGACGAACGCTGCGCCGTCATTGATTCGGCAGGCATTGGCGGCGGAAATGATTGTGCCTTCACCGAGCGGCAACGGAGCGCGTTCAAGAATTTTTTTCGAAAGATTTTTAATGCCGGTGTCTTCACGAACGCCCGCGACTTCGACGATAAAATTTTTCAAAATGTTTTTGGCATTTGCGGCGCGTTGATGACTTTTCAAAGCCCAAGCGTCGAGTTCGTCTTTGGAAATTTTTTCGGCTTCGGCGACGCGTTGAGCACCTTTGAGCATGGCGAGCGGGTCGAGTTCGTTCGGAGAAAATTGCGCCGTGCGATACGCGCCTTGAAAATTATCGGCTGTCGTCAAATTAAATCGGTCGTCGTTCTTGTGATAAATCCTCAACGGTTGCAGTGAGGAAGATTCCGCGCCGCCGGCGATAATCACTTCGGCAAGCCCGCAAGAAATTTTTGCACAGGCGATTGAAATTGCCGACGCGCCGCTTGCACACTGCCTGTCGACGGTCAAAGCCGCAGTCGAATCGTCGAAGCCGGCGAGGAGCGTCATGAGCCGCGAAATATTTCCGCCGGTGCCGACCGCATTTCCGCAAATGATTTCGTCGACGTGTTCGAGAGAAAATTTTTCACGAAGAGCTTTCAAAACTTCCGCGCCGAAAATTTCCGGACGAATCATTTTGAATTTTGTATTGGCGACGACAATCGGACTTCGCAAGCCGCCCAAAATGTAAACGTTCATAAAAATTCCCCCGAAATTTTTTTGACGCCCGCGCTTGTGATTTCAAATTTGTTTCCGACGCTTTGCAAGGTGAGAGGTTCGCCCGCCGTGATAAAATTTTTGAACTTGACCTTGAAAGATTTCGTCGGGAACGCCGCGCAGATTGTCTCCAAAATTAAAAGACCGGGCACAATCGGCGGATTGAATTGATGAATTTTATTTTGGTCGCCGACTGCCGCCGTGAAATCCGAAACTTCCGACGCTGTGAAGATTCGCCAAATTTTTTCCGCCGTTTGGATTCGGCTGCCGAACGTTGCTTGTATTTCTTTGCGCGGGCGAATCATTTTGATTAAAAGTTCCGCCTCCGACGAACGAACACGAATTAAAATCATCGCCGAATGAACTTTTAAAATTTCCGCGCTTTCCTCGAAGGTGCCGCGTTTGAATTGAGCCGCGATAATCACGCAGTCGACAAACTCTCTGAACGCCGCCAATTTTTTTGCAAACTCTCTTATCATTCCCAATTCCCAATTCCT